>PCAG01000012.1 GCA_002730475.1 Spirochaetales bacterium
ACAGAGCTTCATGGTTTCGAGGTGGTACAACTATTCCAGAGTCTCCGACAAGCCAGGCTGAATCACCCACATCAGTGACAACACATGGTATTCCACAAGACATCGCTTCACCAATGACGTTTGGAAACGCTTCTGCTACGGAAGAACAAGTGGCAATATCCAACGCAGCTGTAATCCTTGGGATATCCTGACGTTCTCCAAGCAAAAAAATATTCTCGCTAATCCCAAGCTTCTCTATTAGTTGTATTAAATGCCGATTTTGCCAATCGACCCCTGGTCCAGCTAATAAGAAAATAGTATCTCGTTTGTAATTTAGAAGCTTTGCACCAGCTTTAAGGAAGCAGCTATGATCTTTTAATGGATCGAAACGGCCCATAAGCCCTATGAGCATGGCCTCTTCAGGTATGTTTAGTTCCAAACGAACACTGTTACGCTCTTCTTCTGACGGTAAAAATACTTTCGTATCAAAACCATTTGGGATAATACAGCTTTTGTCTCTTCGGTACCCCATTCTAATATGATCATTGGCGGCTGCTTTTGAGTTAAAGATAATCTTTCGTGGCAAAAATGACAATAATGAAAGAAGCTTTATAATAAATAGAGTAGACCCCTTTGTTTCGGCTTTTGGAAGAGCCGTATAGCGTATGTTCCATAAAGCCGGCAATCTATATGGCAGAAAAGCAGACACTAATGTGGCGACGAGATTGCCGTGGACTAGCCAGCCTTGAATCAAATCAGGATTTATTTGTCGTAATATATTTAATGATTTTATAAGCACTGAAACTTTCAAAACCCCTCCCATACCTCCGATATTATAGACGCTTATATTTTTAGATTCAAAGTCTTTACTCAATCTCCCCGTCTCTTTCAATGTAAAAACAATGTTCTCAAATCGATCTTTTCTCATACGCGTCAACAACTTGTAAAGCATCATTTCAGTTCCGCCTACATTAAGAGCGGTTACAATATGGACAATTTTTATTTTTTCTTTTCTTGGCAACAATAGCGTGTCTTTTATTTCTATAGCAACATCTTTATTAAGAAACCTAATCGGGACCCATTATTTACAAAACTCGATTAGAGGTCTTCAACTCATGTGTCGCGCCTGCTCATTTTTTTCACAACTAACTTTTCCACGCGCAAACATCCTAAAGTGTAATCTCTGCATAAATAGAATCAAGCCTGGGGCTCCAAGTAAAACAATAACACTATACCCTGGTACATGGTGCCGTATTGCCGTTCCCCAATTAAGGGTTCCCAGCGCCCACATAAGTTCTATACCCAAAACAACTATAAGTAAAAAGCTGTAATGGCTTCGTACTTCAGCTGAAGACCTACGCCATGAATATACGGCAAAAAACAAAAGAACAAAACGCAGCATTGATTCAAGCAAGACATGGATATCCTTAACATTTCCAACCTGCCATGGGAAAGGAGCAAACATGTATTGGGCGAATATCATAGGAATTGTTTTAACAAGTCCAAGCACAGACGACGTATCCAGCATAACACCGTAACTCGTCCTGCTATTAATAGTTACTGCAAGTTTACGAAAGTTTTCTACTTTCTCCAATGCTTCTCCAACAGTCAGATACCATCCAATCTTTTGTATCAATATTATTACACAGGCAAAAAGTAATCCTACAAACAAAAACCTTACATGCCGTGCCCAACGAAAGTCCTTTTTACGGCTAAAAATCCCCCAATAAATACCAGTTAGAATCAAATACATTGCATACACCCTTAAACCATTATGCAGTAATGCCATACTGAAAGCAGAAATCAGCATAAACATAAATGTGAATATTAGTATACCCGGCCGTTTTCTCAGTCTTACTACCCAGTATATGGACAACAAAAAAAACAACGCCTGCCATGATTCGCGTAACGTAACTGATCTAAAAATCACCGCTGAAGGCAGCAAACCAAATAAAAGTACGATCCCAATACGAAAACGCCCCAGATCTAAAAGATATACCAATTTAACCAACACCACACATGACAATGTAAAAGCTAGAACCGACAGCTCCCCACCAAAAAAAAGTGATGTGCCAAAGGCACGGTAAAAGGACCCCAAAAATTGAGTATAAATAACCATTCCAGTACCATTAGTCCACTCTGGCACAGGCAATGTAGCCAACGCTGCCCCTCTAAAATGAAACGAAGCCGCATCCGCTTCTGCACCGACAACAGTGCCTACATAAGCATTCAAAAACGCCACCGCATGATGCAATATTATGCAAAACCAGATTGCCTGAACTACTTTTCTGTCACTGCGCACATGCTTCCACATAAGTACTATGCTGAAATTGAAGAGTGCTAACAACCAACCAGCCCAATCTTCCATAATTAAAAAGTTCAAATCTACTGAAACACCTCCCTAATCGCTATGTAGTAGTGCTAGACTCGCCCCGGCGAGCGACCTTCAATGCTTCCTGCCCTTTTTACTCGTTTCCAAAACCTTGCAACAAGTTACTTGTAAGGGCTACACTAGATAATGAAAATGATTTAGGGCATCACCTAAATCATAGGTATCTTTTTACTTAATACATGACTTTGTTCTTTTTGAACATAAAAAACACCAATACTGTAACTGTTCGCTGATGATGATTTCCATGAATGGATATTTTAACTCATTGATTTATTTTTGTGAAAAGTGCTGCTCGATTCGAGCAAGAAACTTCTTTAGACTTTTTAAGCTACATCCTGTGTGCAATTATGCAGCCTGACTTTAAGGATGTATCTATAACGGTAAGATGTAATAAATAAAAGTCTCGTATCAACGTGATAAAACCAGAAATCCAACAGAATATAAAAAGAAAACCTTACCTCTAGTTCACTTTCTGAGCAAAATAGTACCGCTTCGAAGCCAGTAAAAACGGAATCGTTGTTTTACTGTTAGCTAACCACGCTTTCAACGCCCAACGTATGAATTGACGAACAGTAGCTAGCCGAATCTCTCGCACGATACTTCCACCAAGCTTGTTCAGATCAATAAAGAACGTACCGCCACTCCATCGAAAGCAAACTGCTGCCCAGATATAAAACATTGAAGTATTTTATTGAATTGGAGAGTGTCTTTTGTAAGTACTGGATTTTTTACATTTCCTTACGTAATGCCGCCAACAGCAAGATACCTGTCAGTCACTTCTGTAATAGCCGGAATGTGTATTTTCTGCTGACGTATTTGATACTCGCCGGCCAATTGATCAATCATCTCCGGAATTTCTTCCTTCTTATCAAAACAGAATCCTGCTTCTCCAACAATTTCAGGGTGCCCTCCGCTGTTTGTACAAATTGCAGGCAGCCCACAGCCAAGCCCCTCAATTAGGGCGTTTGAACAGGGGTCTTTAATGCTTGCAGTTACATATATATCATGCTCTCTCAAGGCATCAGCCAGTTCCAGCGAAGGTAACGGCGGGACCTTTTTAATATTTCGAAATTCACAGTTAATTCGGCCGATAAACGTAAACTCAAGACGGCCCCAATCTAAATTTCGATCCAGCCATTTATATGTTTCAACTCCTTTATTGGGGTTATCTGACCAACTTGTTGCAACAAGTCTTATTTTGCTACCCTGAGAAAACTTTCTCTTTGACGGGTAAAATATTTCAGAATCAACGGCATTCATGATGATTACCGGTGAGACAAAATCCAGACCCATTTTCTCATATGCTTCCAGGCTGTAATGTGACTGAAAAACTGTGATGTCAGCATACTTCCTGTTTAATTCTGCCGTAAGTCTATCTATGGATGTATCAGCCTCTCTCCGGTAGACTGAAACAGGCCCGTCCACACGATGAACAACGCAGCATTTCG
Source organism: Spirochaetales bacterium (assembly GCA_002730475.1). The sequence continues at coordinate 3,820 of PCAG01000012.1, forward strand.
AGTGACGCATTGCCTTGACTGCAGCTTCTTCAAACACAAATGCATTAAGAACAGCCATTTGGGTTCTTGATCCAATAATATTCTGGCCTACAGAAAAATCCCTTCGCAACAACTCATTTCTCATAGCTAGAAAAAATTGATTTGATCCTCCGTAAGGTGGTTTATGAAATCGATGAAATAAGGAAATTTCACACCGGCTTATTCTGGAAAAACATTTTGCAGTAAAAAATTTTATATACCTAAGCATTGCTTAAATACATTCATATATTTTTGGGCAACAACAGGTGAAGGAACAAATTCTTTTGGACATGCCCCATTAACCATGATATTTTGTTTGTGAGCTTCATCAGCACTCTCCTTGGCGTTTTTTTGATGGTACAAAATAATACCAAGAAATGCCGTAAATCTCAATTTTTTCATTGTGTTATCAAGATAAAAATCATTTACAATTTTGCAAGAGGCTCTAATGAAAGATATTTTTTTAGTCCATCTTCCCAATGAGGCATGATGTCAAGATTTGCTGCTTGGAGGCCATAGTTTTCTAAAATCGAGTAACTTGGGCGGGGAACTTTGGCAGGAAACTCTCCTGGCATAGCTCTTGATAGCAATATTTTTTTACCAGTAAGGGCGAAAATTTTCTTAGCAAAATTGTGCCAGGAGCACCCCCCTTGGGCAGTAGCATGATAAGTGCCGTAGTTGGTGTTATTTGACATGTGAACAATCTGTTTCGCAACATCTTCTGTAAAAGTAGGAGAAACGAACTCAGTGTCGACCACGCGCACTTCATCCCTCTCATCAGCCAATTTTAACATTAAAGAGACGAAATTTAATCCTCCTTTTGCCCGACAGAGGTTGTGACCATATAAGCCAGACACCCGAAAAATGTAATATTTTTTCATGGAGCTCTTGATGAAATATTCGCCTGCAAGCTTTGTGTTTCCGTAAACGTTAAGCGGTTGCGGGAGATCTGTTTCAATATATGGTTCCTGTTTTGTTCCATCAAAAATATAATCTGTACTTACATGTAACAAAGTTGCAGCTATATCCTGTGAGGCTAATGCGAGATTTCTTGCTCCTATGCCATTTACGGCAAAAGCTGCCGCCGGGTTTTCCTCGCAGGCTTCAACGTTGTGCATGGCAGCTGTGTTAATAACCATGGCTGGCATCAAACTTTGCAGTGTTCGTTGAACTTTTGAAAAGTCAACAATGTCAAAATCACAATGATTAATTTCAGTGACTTGATCGCCATTGTTTCTAAATGCATCACAAATGTCGATCCCAAGTTGCCCATTTGCCCCGGTTACAGCTACTTTCATAACTTATCTGCCGTCAAAAATAAGAAATTTAGCGTTTATTAATGGTCATAGGATGTCCTGTTACTATCCTATAATCACCAGTTTAGAGTTATTCATGGTTCATGGCCTTGAATGTGCGGATATTATAGTACTGCTGATTATCAAAATCCTTGAATTCATTGAGGTTGTCAGCCAAGCATTGAACTGTATCAATGATAGAGTATCTTGGTCTGAAACTGATTACTTCATTGGCCTTTTTTATACTTACTTTGTAATTGCGAAAATCTTGAATATGCTTAATTACCACTTTTGTGGGCACATCTAAAAACTTTTTTAAACCTTCTTGGACCGAATCTCCGATTTCAGCTAATGTATAATTGCCTGAAGTAACATTAAATATTCCAGAAATGTCCTGATGGGCTTCAATCGACCTTACATATGCGGAAACTGCATCCCTAATATCTAAGATTGGACGCCATATAGCTGGGTGGTTAACTGTTATAACACGATCTGCCATGCCAAACTTAAACATTGTATTAACGACTAAATCGAGGCGCATTCTTGGACTATACCCACATACTGTCCCTTGTCGAAGAGAAATGACAGAGAATTTGTCATCTTGCTGTTTCATGGCACCAAACTCTCCTTGCAATTTAGAAATACCATAAGGGTAGTTCGAAATAGTAGGTCTAGTTTCGTCGAAAAGTTTGTCAACGGTATAACCATAGACTGAGCATGAACTACCGTAAATAAACCTCCTAACACCTGCTCTTTTTGCAATGTAGGCTAGGTAGGATGGTGATGAGGCATTGTCTATGAAGTTTTGAGCCGGCGAGAATTCTGCCATTGGATCATTTGACAGGCCTGCCAAGAATATAACTTGGTCATAGCCTCTTAGGTCGTCATCATTGACATCAAAGATATTCTTTTTTATGACGTTGGCTTGTTTGGGTAAATGGTTGCCGAACCAAAGAAGATCCAGAATGTCTACATCGTAACCCCGACCTAATAATTTTGGTGTGAGCATCGATCCAATATATCCGGCCCCCCCAGCGATAAGTATTTTCATTGCTTTTCCTTATTGGTCTGTTGTTTTGTCAAAAAGGCACTCGGGAAAAGTCCCGACTAGTCTAGTTTAACCTACATTCCGCAGGTTCAGGATAGCTAATTGAGTAATTTAATGCATTATATTACAACAAGTTAACTTTCCGCAAGATTTTCTTTATCACTCATATTTTATAGTTCTTAATTTTATCAAAGTCTTTATTGTTTCCCTCTCATCTTCATTTAGTTTTATTAAATCACTCAGAGCCTTCTTACTCTTTTTGTAATTACCAGATAGAATTTTCACCCACTCTCTGTCAGCAACTCTAACAACCTTATTCTTTAACCTACCATCTATCCATCGAGAGATCCTTGTAACAAGATGAATGGGTTCTTTTTCACAATGACAACCTTGACGACCACATCGAATTAAAGAGTCTCTTAGGCTACCTTCAACAAGTTTGCAATCGTTTAAAAGAAACCGGATAAGGCGTCCTCGCTCTTTTTCAATTTCAACGAGTTTCTCCTTATTCTTTTTAATTATTTTTGTTGACATCTGCATCTTATGTTATATATATTTACACTATAACACAATATGCATTGGTTGTCAAGATGATAATTCAAAAAGAAATAAGAAAAGACGTAGTTCTTAGACGAAACGTAATTGGAGTTCATTCTATAATTCAGTTCTTCATGGATAATTAAAGTTGTCTGAATCGTTAGTTTTTAACCACTCTGATAATGTTTGAGCTTCTTTGTCCTTGTCCGATAGGATTGGATCTTCAACAGGCCATTCAATGCCTATTTCTGGATCATTCCAAAGTATACCAGATTCACATTGACCGTTATATGTTCCTGTTGTCATGTATTGAATTTCTGCGAAATCTGAGATGACACAAAAACCTCTGGCAAAAGAAGCCGGTGCCCATACTTGAATTCGGTTTTCAGCAGAAGCTTCAACTCCGATCCATTTTCCAAGTGTTGGAGATTTTTTTCGTATGTCAACAGCAACAAGAAAAGCAGTGCCTTGGGTGACTCTCATAAGCTTTCCCATTGGTGGTTCCCATTGAAAATGAAGTCCACGGACTACATTTTTTTCTGAGCCAGAATGATTTAACTGGACAAAATTAGTGGGCAAACCAAGTTCTCCGAACTGGTCTGAGCGAAAAACTTCCATGAAAAAACCTCGGCCATCTCGGAACACCCCCGGCTCAATAATTTTTACGGCATCGATTTTGGTTTGTTTTACTGATGGTTGCATTCTAGACCTCTTTCTTCTGTCACAGACTCATTATATAACGTTTCAGCTAATACATTAAGATATCTTTTTGAAATAACTTCCACAGAATAATTGTTTACAATACATTCCCTAGCTAAATCACCCATTTCCTGTCTTTTTTGAGCAGAACAAGACAGCATGGTTTCAAAGGCGGTAAACCAGTCATCCATGGTTTTAGCTATAAATCCTATATCACGATTATTAAAAGCGTCAATATATGATTGTTGGTTGCTAGCAATGACAGGTAATCTCTGCGCCATGCCTTGCGCAATTTTATATTCAGTATGTCCCATCGCATAACTATTATTAAGTATTTTAGGCGAAATTATAATATCAGCGCAAAGTAAATCACTATGATAACTTTTTGACAAATTACCACTAGAATCCCATGGTCTTATGTCGCAACCAAACTCCTTTTTCATTCTAAATGCTACGGCCGGAAGTCGATTATTCTTAGTTTCTCTTGTGACTAAAATAAGGTGGATTTTATCCTTAAAGTGGTAAAGACAATCTTCAATTAATTCAAAGTGGTATGCTTTTTTCGCAATACCGCTCCAAATTAATATTAATTTATCTTTTTCTAAATGAATTTTATCCCCGGTATATTGATTGTGCACGTCTATATTATCAGGTATCCATGAAACCTTTTCATTATATTTTTTGCAAATATCATATATATATGTTGAATCAGCCACCACATGATCAGCATTCTCAGTCATCCAGATGGCCTGGCCTTGCTGTTCAGTAGTGGGTTTAGTGCCTGGAATAGGGAATTCACCCCATATCTCATAGTAATTGACATTTGCATCAAAGATAACCTTGCCTCCATATGCCTGTATTTTTTTTGCTTCTGAAATAGCGCTATCAGACATTATTTTCAAAAAAACAACAATATTGTATTTTTTATTAGGATTATATATTTCATTATGGAAATCCTTGGAATTCTTATTAATCCATTCAGCAACCGGTTTGAACCTCGCATTCATATTAGGCTTGAACCAGTCTAACAAATAAACTTTACGGCTGTAATAACACGGATGTGTAACCCAGCCAACAGAAATAGTTTTTTTTGAAAAGAAATTCAACATCATTCGAATTTTATCCTTTATAAAAGTATGGCCAATATAAAAGTGTCCCTGTAATCAGGGATAAAAAGCAGAACCATAAATATTTATTGATAAATGAATACATTATCTGGCGTTTTAGCTATTACAATTAAAAAACAAGGCGCTCATGATACTCTGCTGGAGCATTTCCTCTTGTTGTAATGATAAAAACTTATTAGGAAAAACACACCAGCATAAATATAAGAAAATATTTTTGCGGCTACGATACCAGGCAAGCCGAACCTAATAAGAATAAAAAACGATATGAATAAAAGAAGGGGGTGTGATATTGAAAAAAGATATGTGAATTTTACTTTTTGCTGAGCCCTGAGGATATTGGCCAAATATGTTGTAGGAGCTACAATGCACTGAAAGAGCCAAAGCCACTTTGCGTAGGGAACCGACGATGCATATTTTTCAGAAAACAGATAAGGGATTACCTTTGGAATTGCAAAGAACCCAATAACTCCTAAACTAATAAAAAAGAAACTGAGAATAATTAATTTTGGCTTTATATATTGCCAGGCTTCCTGCACGTTGCCTGCTGCATATATCTGCGGCAGTAATATCTGGTTAAAGAGTGAAAAAAGAACACGAATCTGGTCGGGAAATACTAAAGCTATAGAATATACAGCAACATCCGAAGCTGACAGGTATTTATATATGAACATCTTATCAGTAAGGATCATCCAGCCAAGAAGAGCAGCTAATGATGCATGAAAGCCGTATTTAATGGCCTTCCAGTCTTTCTTGGCATTCTCCCTCCTCGCCATTAGGAACAGAATAAAAGCAACAGCTAATACAGCATTCACTCCCTGGACGGTAATTACAAAAAAAACCGTTGACTGGGTATGGCCCAGAAAAACTATAATCGCCAGTGCAAGCACTGGAGCTAAAGCAAAAAGAAAATTGGACAGAATCAGCAGCGCGAACCATCCTTTTGCGTTGAACCAAACTTGACGGATAGTTGAGAGTTGGAGAAGCGGAAAAAGGCAGGACAACCACAGAATTCCTCGCGCCAGGGATGGATCTTTGTCCCAGTAGTAATGGGAAACAACTCCTAAGCCAATTGCCGCAGCAATCGATACTCCAAATTTAATCAGGATTATTACCGAAAGATTACCATCATTTTTCTTTGCCGCAGAAATTGAAAGACTTTCTCCGAGGCCAACCAGGCAAAAGATCCCGGCTATTCCCGAAAAAGATAGAATCAACTGATATTGTCCATATATTTCTTTTGAAACAAACCTGGTCCAGAGAAAAAGGCTGAACCAGTATATCAAAAAATTGACCCCTTGAACCCCTCCCAGGCCGACCAAGTTTTTACAGGAGTCAAATTTTAGTTTTTTTATTTCAGCTAATAAGTATTGGGAAATATTCAAACTATACCGCCCTGAACCGACCAATCAATAAAGACATAATTCTGCGGCGGAGACAAAATATTTTTTTGTCTCTATCAGGAAATCTTTGTTTCGTTCCCTCCGCTTAATTAATTTCAAGATATGCCTCATAGTTTTTCACAAACAAGCACGGCTCTCTCACACAATAAATCCTCATGAGAATAATGCCTAAATCTTTCTTTAAGTTTGGCCCTGTCAAGGTTGTAATCGGTTAAGACGTTTTTTCTTACAACAGTGCAACGGAAGTTTCTTTTTGTGAAACTCGAGATGAAATCACTCATGCGCAGTTCATTCAATGAAAGTATGTCTTTCTGACTAACGCTTTCTTTTTCAACATAGTACATTAAAAACTTGTTTATTTGTGTGTGTGAACCAAAACCAATATCATGATACATAATCCCGCCTTTTCTCATCACCATTTCCAGTTTATCAAAACAGCTTTCATAGTCACTTACATGCTCAAGAGTTGATCTGCTGCTTAGTAAATCAATACTCCTGGGAGGTATATCTAAAACATCTTCTATATAGTCATTTTTAAAGACTATATTGCTGCTGTCTAAATACTGCCGAAAATCTTCACACTTAAGGAATGCCTCTCCATTAAAAAAACTCCTTATTTTTTCTGATATCTCATTCTTGGAAACGAAAAAGTTTGAGTCCACATCTCCTGTACATACCCTAAGCAGCATATTCTGCAATCCATGCCAGATCGAAAAATCCTTCATTTCTTTGTCCGGCTCTATCACATAACATTTACTGGCTCCCGCCATATAAACAAGAAACGGTAAAGAAAAAATATTACTCGTGCCAGCCCCCAAATAGAGATATGTAAAGTTTTCAGAGGGCCGGACAGATTCCTTTTCCAGATCAGAAAACATTTCATTGAAAATCTTTACCCACCTGAAGTGTAGATGCCTATTTCCGTATGTTGGATCCTGCAGCTTGCTGATTCTTTTTTCAATATGATAAACCATGTCTATGTTGGAAAAAGGCCAATACTTTTCATCCGTTTTCAGACTTTCCAATAAGGAATATTCCGCCAGATTTGCAGGAATAATTCTGCTTACAAGTTTTAGGAAGTTGACCTTAAAAATTGAAACCCTTGCAATAATTCCATATTGCAACCGTCCCAGCAGGAATTTAGATTTACTCATATTTCAAAAAGATAGTTATTACATGTGCGGGAATTAATAATGCTACAGAAAGTGCTGGCCCACTACTGCTTGAGAAGAAGGTGTACTACAAAATTGCTCTTAATAAGAACGATGCACACAAGTACAGTGCAATACGAAAGGCCGATTATTATGACTTGAAAATTGGACTTCTCACCTGTTCCACAAGTCCTTTTGCAAACCAAAAAATGAAAGATGAAATGTACTTGAGATGAACATCTAAACGGTACCATTTTGATCTGTAAAAAAATAAATACCATAAATAACGGAAGCTGACGATATGATACCTGTTTAAAGGTCCTGTGTTCAGTACTCCAGGAGCTGGTGCGGCTCCGGCTTGGATATTCGATTTGTCGTCAAAATATCCATCTTTATCCGGTATCTGAACAAGCAATTTCATCTCATGTACAATATCCCATATCTTTGTGCCTGGATATGGCATGAGAGTGTAATAGGACGTCTTATCCGGCTTTGCTTTAAGGTTAATCTTAAATGTGTCTATGATTTCTCTGATACTTTCCGTTGGAATACCAACAATATTAAAGGATTTTGACTGTAGCCCTAAACCTCTAATAGTCTGAAATGCTTTAAGAATCTCATCATTTGACATTTTTCTGTTTAATATTTCTTTTCGAATCTTCTCATTACCACTTTCAATACCAATCCACACATCTTTCAGACCAGCTGCCTGTAGCTCACATAGTGAATCAATTCTCCGTAAAACCATTTCCGGTCTTGAAGCACAGCCAAAGGAAATATCAATTTCCTGATTGTACATGCCCGCAAATTTGCTAATCCAGTCTCTATCTGTCAAAAACAGATCATCAGAAAAAGATATATATTTAGTGCCTTCACATTTCAATAATTTACATTCTTCAATTACAGATTCAACACCGCGACGGCGATAAGTAAAATGAGACATCTTACGCAGTGTGCTGTTGTAACAGTACGTGCATCTATAAGGGCATCCCCGTGCAGTAAGAACATTTCTGGTGTCAGAGGTTACGTCTCTTTCCAAAAGGTCCCAGGAAGGCATGCCGATTTCATCCAAATTATCTATAAAGACAGGAGCATTAACAGATAATTCGCCATTCGAATCAATATATGCAAGGCCAGGCACTTCAGAGATATTCAGACTTCCATCAAAATATTGCAGTAATTTCATAATCGAAACTTCTCCCTCACCTATGCAGATATAGTCGATTTCGGGCTTAAATATTATCGTTTTATATGTTGCTGTCGGATGAACCCCGCCAAATACAATCGGTTTAGAGGGACATTTTTCTTTAAGTTTTCGCGCGACAGCCAAACAATCCTTATACTGTTCCGTGATACAGGAGAATCCGATAACATCAAAGTTTTTACTTGCATCTACTATGTTTTCTGGATCATGATACGCAAGGGAGATAATGGTTACAGGAAATTTCCTGCGGATATATTGAGCAAGAAATCCCAGGCCGAGATTAACCATACTCGATTTTGATTTTATTCCATCAACCAGCAAAATTTTCATTTAAATCTCCAGAAACGGTTTATTCAGGTATGTCAATGCTGGCTATCAGTTTCTTATCTTTTTCTAAAATTCTTTGCCAAAAAACTGACAACCGCACAGAACTTTCAACTTTTGAAGCTTGCCGCCCCATGTAGTCCCAATTTTTAGCAATACAAAAACTCGATATTTTTAATGATTCATTACAATCTGCATCAAAAACTATTCTTTACGATGCTCATTAGGGTCTGCATCCTGCGATTGTGAGTGTGAGCATCTAGAATATACTCATGAGTTTTATCAACCATTTTCTGCAGAAAGCTCTCATCTTTTAACTTTTCTACAACATCACCAAGATTGCTCAAGTCAGGCTGTAATGAAATATAATGTTCATCAGGTTTTAAAATATCATTAAACCTTCCAGGAAACATTATCAGGCATGTTTTTGTGCCAACTGCATCAAAATGCCTTGGTGAAATAATTTTTCCTGAAACAGCATTGCTATAGTGTTCAAAAAACAATTTATATACATCAGCAAAGGTGCAGGAAGGATTTTCATTCACATATTTATTCACTGCCAGCCTGGTTCGGTCATCTTTTTCCAAAAAGGACGTCCCTGCTTCAGTAGTTACTGTTGCCACGCACGAGCTCAAAAATTTTGCCCAGCCCTGCCGATCAAAACGTTTTGCATCATCATGACTGCAGTCTACTTTAAAACCGTAGTCCATTATTTGGATGAGCAGGTCAGGTATTTTGTTCCTGTCAACATCTCCAATATACCAGGGGTATTCTGCCGAACGCTCCCCAATATCTATTTTTCTCCTGCTAAGCGGCTCCCGTGAAAAAAAAACATCAGGATTTAATGCATGGGGAACAGATAAGGTTTTTGCTGAACACTCATCATAGAGCCAGTCCGCTCTATCCTGCGGCAGCTGCGATGCTACAAAATCTGCAGCAATTTCGTGTACCATATCCAGCTTTTCCGGTATTAACTTATATTCGTTACCTATAAAAATTAATAGTTTCCCTTTTCGATATTGAAGTGCTTTTTTAAGCAGAGGTGAAACATAGTCCATATTAGAGTTTGTTGAGTGCAGTAAAATTATGAGGTCATACTTCCTGATTTTAGGTACAATCATCAACCAAGCTCGATTGGCAAGGTTGCATTGGTCCCAGGTTACATGATCATATTTCAGAAAAGCATCGCGCCAGTCCTCATTGTATGAAATGACGCTTGACTGAATACTTGCCGCAAAGAGCAGGAGACCTCTCAACTTATTAACTCCCTAAAGGTTGTGCAGTCATATAATTTAATCATAAAGTCAGTTTTGCTTTGAGTCATCCCAGTCCCATAAGGGAAGAAAATGCATGAGCAGAGACTTTTTTGTATATACTGACAGCTCTGTTCCATATTTTTTCATTTCTTCCGCCCAACGTGGAATCGTAACCAGCATTCTACCTGCTGTTGTATTGAGTTCAAGGAGGGGAAGAGTATTAATTGGAGCTAGAAAACCCGTCAGAGGAAAAAAATACTCTCGCGTCCTTAACTCAACACCGACCAGTACTATTTTTTTATATTCCATTAAAAAGCCGAAGTGTATACAGTCACACAATGTCCCACCAGCATGAATAAGTGTCCATTCCCGACGGTCTGGCAAGATATTAAGCCTTCGAGATTTTTTGCGCTCTCTGTAAACTGTAAAAGGTGCCCCTTCCGGCAACAGTTCTTCAGCAGCAAGCATTGGACCATCTATACCTGTTGGCATCCCCTGTAGGATACAAACCGGCTGTTTATCTTTTATTGCGTGAAACGGTTTTGCATATTCCTTACAGTCCTGAAGCCTGTCATTGTATGAAATAAAAATATTATTCAGATAGCATAGTTGAATATCATGGACTAAATGAAATGTATTCTTTATAACACGCTTAAACATAAAATATCCCATACTTATACTGTCATGCTGCTCGATTAAGGCTATCTCTTCCGGGGTTAAGTCATTAATCGAAGGGGCGGAGCCTAAAACAAATAACGTATCACTCCTTTTATGATCTTTCATATTAGAAAATTCGATATATTGATACTTTCCTGACCCTACAACCTTGTCCAGCTTTTTGTTCATCTTATAGATCGTCAGATGATTCAGCATTCTGTTGGAATGCCTCTGTACTTGTGATCTAGAAAAATTAATGAGTGGCTTCAAATAATCCATTTAATAATCTCAACTTGGTCACTGATTAAAATGCCCATTAAGCAGAAATCTGGAAGTAGTTCATTTTTGTTAGTTTCAGATGGTTATTGTGGAGAGGTGAAATAACACTTTAATCTACTAGCAATATCGTGAGGAAAAGCAATGGAGGCAGAACGTAAGTGATAAGGAAGAATGAACACTTGAGCAAAATAAACTTTTGTTTATTTGTAATACTTATTCTCTTTATGCCATCTTTCAAAAAAACCGTGTACCTTTTTAAAATCATCTCCCTGCCAGTTGATCTTGTCTGATTTATCCTTTTTCTTGGCAATCATGCAAAGGGGATCGCTATCAATATAACTATTGACATGTTTTACTTCAAATCCTGAAACGGCAAGAAGACCCTGAAGCGTATTTGCACTAAACCATATAGGATGTGTATCCACTGGATCCTCTCTAAGCAAAAGATGCAATGGTTTTTTAAAAGGGACAAGAATTCTGCTTCCACCTGCAACGACAAGATATCCATTGTCTTTCAGAATTTGATGGGCACCGGACAGCATATCTCTGCATGAGACGCAATTTTCAAGAGTCCACATAATTGTCACAATATCAGCCTTATATTCTTTTTCATCCGGACTAACGCAAAAATCTTCTATTGTCCCATAAAAATGTCTAAATCCCTTCATCGCAATACTTTCACAATTCGTTTTTGAGGCCTCAGTTCCAAACACTTTTGCTCCATATTCTTCTTTGCTAATAATTTCAAGGAATTGTCCTTCCCCTGTTCCTATATCACAAATTTCCTTATCTCTTAAGCCAATTTTTTCTTTAATAAACTCAGCAATATAGGTCTGACGGGCTTTAACCGCTGGAATCTTCGCGGTATAACCCTCACCAAAAATCTCCTCAGACCACATTTTTGCAATTTCTTTCGAGGTTCTACGCATTTTTACATAAACAAATCCACATTTCTTACAAATATGTATTGGCTGGTCATCTGTATAATGCCTGACATAAGGTACTTCAACTGCCTCTTGACTGCCGCATAAATCACACGGGTACTCTTTATATTTAACCACAGAATTTTCTCCTTAGTTTTCTTTATTCATTTTTATATTAACGGGTACCTGAGTTTAAATACCCCGTCTTCTTTTTCCCATATTTCCGGATTTCTGTGCTTATCCACGATTTCATGAAACTCCTTATCTGTAATATCAAGGTATTTCAAAACCTCATCAAAATACTCATGCGGGAATTCATCATCATACTTTTTTGCCAGTTCTAGTCCTTCCTCTCTGCTTATGTGTCCGTTCTGAATCTGCCTTGAAGCATCCCTAACAGCTCTTCCAAAACCGAACTTAATATACTGCATGTAAAAATATAAATCATCTATCTTATCGTCAATGCTATCCCACGCAATAAATGTTCCACAACTTCTCCCTTTCGAACAATTTCTAAAATCTATCTTATTTTTAATAAACTTATAATTCTCATATGAACTCCATTTAATAAAATAACCAAGGAAATAAGCTGTAATACCAACACGGCTAATTTCCTCCATACCCGGATATATATAAGGCTGAAGATCATTTATAGTAATTACTTCATCAACCCAGTTCCGTGGATCATCTTCAATTTGATGCTCCACGGCTTCTGTAAAATCACGTATTTTATTGGAATCTTTGCGCAGCATTTTACCTCCATAATAACTTTCGCCATGTTCCGCGTAAAATACTAAACGGATATTGAAATTTACAGCAATTCTCATAGGGATGTTAATAGAAGCATTCCAGGCAACTTTTGGGTTCCCACGTTCTACGAAAAAACGTTTGGCCAATTTACGTTGAACGTTTTGGTCTGGTCTAAAATACAAATGATCAAATCCTGCTTGGATCATTGCTTCCCTATTATGATAGCCCTCTTCTGAAGGCATCATGGGAGAAGCAGTCACTAAAAGTGGGTTCATACCAAACTCATGTTTTAATCTCCATGCAACGACACTGCTATCCTTGCCACCACTCCATGGAACAACACAATCATAGTCACCAGTAGTAGACCTAAAAGGTTCTAAAATACTTAAAAGTTCATTTTGTCTTGCACTCCAGTCAATACTTCCCCTATTCATTGCAAAATTACAGGCGCTACAAACACCATTTTCATCAAAGAAAATTCTAGGTCTAGAGTCAGGCATCAAGCATTTACTACAGTACTCAACACATCTTGCACCTTGTTCTTCTTCTTCCATTAGGATTTTAGAGATCTTTGTTTTTTCCATAGAGAGCCCCCCCGGCAAAAAAAATAGTTTTAATCAATTCTTACAGGTATTCCAGCATTTTGCAGGAAAGTTTTAGCGCTTTTTATACTGGATTCTGTAAAGTGATAAATATTTGTTGTACATACTGCAGCAGCACCGCTTTCTAAAAACCCATCAACAAAATCCTGCCATTTACCGGCGCCTCCGCAAACAAGGACAGGAACTTCAACAGACTGGGCAACTAATTTATTAAGGTGATTATCATATCCTTCCAGGGAGCCATCTTTATCAATAGACTGGATCAGAATCTCGCCCGCACCCAATTTTTCGATTTCTCTTGCCCATTGGACTGGATTTTGCCCTGTTCCTTTTGTTCCAAATGGAGTATAAACTTCATATTCCTTTTCTGCATTTAACTTTGCATCTATTGACACAACGATACATTGGGAACCATATAATTGAGCGGCTTGAGATATGAAGCCTGGCTCCT
>PCAG01000013.1 GCA_002730475.1 Spirochaetales bacterium
CTTGGACTTATAGCTTTTTCTATAGGTACAGCATCAGGGGTTTTAATGGGGAAACTGTTAAACAGATTAAGCAAATCCGATATAAATCCCTTAATAGGTGCTGCTGGCGTATCTGCAGTTCCAATGGCAGCTAGAGTTGTTAGCAAAGTTGGAAACGACGAAGATAGTTCGAATGTATTGTTAATGCATGCAATGGGACCTAATGTGTCCGGTGTTATCGGTTCAGCCGTTGCAGCCGGTATTCTAATTTCTATTTTTGCTTAGAATTTAATCTTCAATAAAATGTCCGTTGCTCCATAAGCCTTCCTTTGCCGTGCCATATCAGACTTATATAGTCTTCTTCTTCAATTTCATAATATTCACCTATATATTTTGATCCGTCCTCGTATTCATATCTAATCTTTAAAGTTTTACCCATATCTTTACCTCTTATGTATATTTTTTCTTCTTTTATAAAAAAGAACAAGGGCTAATAAGATAATATTTGCAAACCATACTTCTGGCCTAGACCATGGAATACCATCTATATAAAAATCTGATAGAGGCCAAAAGATTTTTGTTGGAAAGAATTCCTTTGTGTGAAAAGGAAAATCAAGCACAGTATGAAAAGGCCATGCCAATGCGGCGAACCATAGGTAATCTTTTCTAAAATAGTACAGCAAGAAAACCAACAAGAACCCAGTAACAAAACTGTGAGAAAAATCATACATAAAGAAGACCCAGTCCGGGACTATCTCCAATGGTGGCGGCTCTCCAAATTTTCTATCAAAGAAAGTCCCATTGAGAATACGGATAATCATCCACGGCAAGAAAGCAATTAAATCTGGGGCAGCACCAAGAAGCAAAGGGGAAAATCTAAACCCCTTATATCCGAATAAGGCTTTTCCCCAAAGAGCATGACTTAAAGTGTCCAAAACTATTTTTTATTTCTAATTAAATCTAGGAGGTCTGAATCAATTGGTAAAAAAATTACCGAGTTTTCGTCTATTATCTTATCGTATGCTTCAAGTTTTCTCATGAACTGGTAAAAAGTAGGATCCTTTGAGTAAGAATCGGAGTAAATCTTCGTAGCTATTTTGTCACCCTCACCTTTTATTTTCTCACTTTTTGCATAAGCCTGAGCAATAATAATTTCCTTATCTTTGTTGGTTTGGGCTCGAATCTTTGCAGATTCTTCCTCACCTTCAGACCTATATCTCTTTGAAATTCTTTTTCTTTCCGCAACCATTCTATCAAATACGCTTTGTTGGACCTCTGTAGGCAAATCTGCTCTTTTAATTCTTACGTCTATTAGCTCAATGCCGTACTCTGTCAGCTTGGCGCTACTTCCAGCTTTAACTTTATCCATTATCAGTTCTCTGTTTTCAGCAATAACCTCATTTATATTGTGAGTTGCAAGCTCCTCGCGTAATTCAGAATAGACAATATCTTCTATTCTGGTATTTGCGCTAAATAAATTTCGTACCGATTTAAAAAAGACCAAAGGGTCTTCAATTTTCCATCTAGCAAGGAAATCAACAACCAATCTCTTTTTATCTAAAGTCAAATACTGTCCTGGTGGTGCATCAGTAGAAAGTATTCTTTTCTCGAAACGGGTTATTTTCTCAATAAATGGTTTCTTAAAATGTAGGCCTGGTGTTGTAAGAGCTCTTTTAAATTCACCTAACTCAGTTATGATTGCCTGCTCTCTTTCGTCTACGGTAAACACAAACGAAGGGGAAAGAAGAAGCAGTAAGAATATAATCGGCAGAATCTTTTTCATTTCGCTAGTCCTTAAAAACCTCTTTTAGTGGTAGTAAATTAATTGCCCCACTAGATGAGTCAGTCCCTATGACCTTTTTTGGTCTTTGCAGAATTGACTCAAGTTTTTCTAAATAAATCCTTGTCCATGTAACGTCCTTATCTTTTTTATACTCAGAATATATTTGATTGAACCTCGAAGTATCACCTTGTGCAGTTGATATTCTTTGTTCCTTATAGGCCTCGGCTTCACGAATCATTTTTTCGGCTTCACCTCTTGCTTTCGGTATGACATCTTCAAAGAACGCCTTGGCTTCGTTAATAAGCCTCTCTTTATCCTCTTTGGCTCTCACAACTTCATTAAAGGCATCCTTTACCTCTTCAGGAGGGTCGACAATTTGAAGCTTAACGTCGGTTATCTGAACCCCAGAAGTATAGGAATCTAATAGTTCCTGTAGGAATTCTTTCGTTCTTACCTGTATTTCATCTCGTCCAGTCGTTAAAGCATCATCAATCTTGGTAACACCTATAACGCTTCTTAATGCAACTTCCGCTGTGTTTTTAATTGTTAATTCGGGGTTTGCAACTCTAAACAAAAAATGACCTGGCTCCTTTATCTTCCACTGTATGATAGCTTGAGCGTCAACGATGTTTTCATCTTTTGTAATCATTAATGATTCTTGAATAACGTTCATTCTTGCTCTTTCAGATCTGAATCCGATTTCTATTCTTCGTACTTTTTCAACATTTACTTTAGAAAGACTATCAACGAAAGGAAATTTAAAATGTAAGCCAGGATCAGAATAAGATGAAAGTTTTCCAAACCTCTGAATTACACCCACCTCTCCAGGGTCGATTGTATAAATACTCGATAAAACAGCCAAGATTACAAAGATAGCTGGAAGTATTACCGCGAATTTCTTCAACTTCTTTTTAGCTTCTTCCGAACCTGTAGACGGAGCAGACCTCTGAGAACCGCGTCTTTGGTCTAAGTTATTTAAGAAATCGATAATAGCCTTTATCAATCTAAACATTCACATCTTATATTAACCAATTTTATTGATTGAATCCACAACTTTAGCTATAGTTAAATCTCCTGTCACATTTATTGCTGTTCTGAACATATCAAGCAGCCTATCTATGCCCGCAATTATAGCAATAGCTTCAATAGGAATACCTACAGATGTAAATACAATCGTCATCATGACAAGTGCCACAGAAGGGACTCCTGCGGCCCCAATGCTACCAATTGTTGCAGTCAGAGAGATAATTACGTACTCATGCAAAGAAAAATCTAGCCCTATCAATTGAGATACAAATATTGCTGATAGCCCCAAATAGATTGCCGATCCATCCATGTTAACCGTAGCTCCAATTGGTACAACAAAAGACGATATTTCTTTCTTTATTTTTAGATTGTTGTCCGCTGTTTTTAAAGTAAGAGGCATAGTGGCGGAGCTGCTTGAAGAGAAAAATGCAAAGAGGACTGGCTCTCGTATGTCTTTATAAAAAGTATAGGGATTTGTTTTACAAAACATCTTAATTATCATTCCATAGAAAAAGAACATATAAAAAAGAAAAATAAGTATCGTGATTAGTACAAATTTAATTAGAGAAAATACTATTTCTCCTTCCAAATTCACTAATAAATTTGAGAACAAAGTGAAAATTGCGATAGGTGCCAAAAGCATTAAATAGTTAGTAATTCGCAATACAAAATCATTAAAATAGGAGAATGCTTTGACCACCTGTTCTTTATAAAAAGAGGATAGCCTTACAACAATTCCTAAAACAATAGACAAAATCATTATCACTATAGGATTTCTTTGAACAATGAGATGGAAAAAATTTTTAAAATCTATAGCTAAAACGCTAAACGTAGATTTTAAATCTATAGAGTTTGCATCTATTGGTTCAGCAGTTAACTGAATTGTGCCTCCGGAACTAAATTCTATTTGAGAGCCAATTAGTAGAGCGTAAGATATTGCAACCAAAGTGGTTAACAAATACAGGCAAAGCGTAATAGGAACAATCTTACCTACGGAACCTTTCGATCCAAAAGATATGACTGAATAAGTAATAGTTCCAAAAATTAGGAATGGGACGAATTGCTTTAAAATATCTATAAAATAGTTACCAATGAATTTAGATTCAATAGTTAGCTCAGGAAAATATAGAGCAAAAGGTATCGATAACAAAAATGCTATTAGCATCCACAGTGAAAGTTGTCTTTGCATTTTATTTATATTTGAAACAATTATTCATTCCTATTCACTAACTATGTTTGTGTCTTGTGGGATAACCTTTTCCAAGATAGGCTTGGTAAGATTTTTTAATAAATCTACAGAGTCTTCAACTTTTTGGGCAATTGCGTCATTGAGCTTGTGGGATCTTATCATATATAGATGCCATCTTGGAAATACAAATCTCATTTTAAAATATATATCACCTTCGGGAGCAATCACCTTCGCCTCAAAATCAGAAATAGATAAAAAATTAAATTTCTCAAGAGAGTAATCTTGGTAACTAAAGGATTTTTGACTATTCTTGGTATCTGGACCTCGTCCTTTTACATCGCTTATTTGTGATTTACGTTCTGCTATCTCAAAAATCTTAATAATACCTTCCGGAGTAACGACCTTCTTAATTGCAACCTCTAGAACCTTACCTCCAAATAGTTCTCCGCCAACTTTTCTTATATCTTCAAACACACCCTCTATAGGATTGTCTAATTCCTCTCTTCTAAGCTTTTCCCTATTTCTAAGGTGCTCAGAGACATCTCTTTTTATAGAGCTCTGGATTTCAGGCCATACAACGTAAATATTAAGAGTGTTGACATCTTTTTCTTTTACGGCGTTTCCAATCTTGTAAAGACTATAAAAAGGCGATATGAAAGCCAAAATTAAAATTACAAGTACCGTCAAACTAACGATTCTAATTGTCCTCATCGTACACCTAATAAATTAAAAATTAATCTTTTGTTTATTCTATTACTCATCAAATTCGAATTCTAAATTCTGTCCATAATTCAATTTTCTAAAAGAATCCTGTCTATCATCAAAATATCTACAATGGTCGCAAGACTTTGATGTCTCAGGGACGTCTTCGCTCTCCAACGTCGATTTTAGCTTTTTCAATGTTCCGGGAATCCAGGAAGTGTCACCCTCGTATCTAATGAGGTAAGTATTGAATTTGACTTTGCTATCGAAAAACCCTTCTTTGATTCCATTAACATAAAGAAAGAAACCGTGGTCTTCTACCTTCATACCGTTCATTCGCAAGAGAAATTGATAGAATTCCATTTGTCTTTTATATTGAGGCCACCATCCATCATCAGACATCACAATTGCACCTTCTTTTGATGTAGCTTTGTAGTCAACAACTATCACTTTCTTCGTATCTTCATTTAACCATAAATCATCTATAGCTCCAGTAAAGGTAAGATTTAAATCTTTGTCATAATACTCAATCCCTTTAAAGTTCTCTCGCCAATTATTAAGTCTGATATCGTCGAATGGAATATAGTTAAGGTTTTCTTGTATAAATATAGGGTGCTTCGTCTGCTTTTCTCTATAATGATCGAATTCATTTTTTAGCAACCTGTCCACCGCGTTATTTATAGCAAATGTTGGTGTTCTAGTTCTATCAACACCTTTTACTCTGTCGAGCCAAAAACACCTAGGACAATTAATAAAATCATCGACTTTTGATCTACTTATTCTAAATTTCTTATTGGATCCACGACTATAAATATTTCTTGTTCTTAGCATTTAACCATCACCTACTATTACCACAGATTCTATTATATATAGCGTTAGCTATCAAATCATTTGACTCTATGGCTTGAGCATCGCTCCTTAAATCATATTTTTTTGTAACCTTGTTACCATAGGTCGTCAATTGTTTAATCTGATAAATGATTTTATTCGAGCAATCTATTTTCATAAGTGTGTAAATAATTGATTCGCTTTCTTGGTAAACCTGTGTAGTCCAAAAAGTTCTATAACCGCTTTCTCTCTCTTTGTCATTGTAGTTTATGTAGTGCTTAGTCGAATTCTGGTCAGTAAGCAAATAAATCCAATCATCAGAACTAAAAATAGGACTCTCTCTAGATTGGCAAGAAAGAAGAAGCAATATCAGAAAAAAGACTCTAATCATTATTTTGTGATGAGCCTAGTACCTTTGTCCTCATTAAAATAGTTCATGCCCCACTTGATTAATACGGAAATCTTATTATCGAACCCTATTAGGTATGAGATATGAATAAAAATCCATAGAAGCCAAGCGATAAAACCCTTCGATGAAAAGAAGCCTAAATCGGCAACAGCCTTATTTCTTCCAATCACCGCCAAAAGGCCTTTGTCTTTATATCTGAATTCTTTTTTATGATCTTTACCTTGAGCTCTATTCTTAATTAGGTTAGCAACAAACCTACCAGATTGCATAGCAACAGTAGCAATGCCAGGTAGGTACTTTCCATCATTTTTCAACCTAGCGAGATCCCCGATTACAAAAATATCGTCATACTTTGGTATTGAAAAATCTTTATTGACTAGAACTCTTCCAACCCTATCGAGCTCTACCCCTGTTGAATCGGCAAGAACTTTTCCCATTACGGATGCCATAACACCCGCTCCCCAAATAATTGTTTTAGACTCAATTTTCCCTTCCGCACTCTCGCCAGCAAAAAAAACTGTTTCGTTTTGAATGTCGGTAACTTGGGATCCTACTAATACGTTTACACCCATACCTTCCAAATATTTTTTTGTTGTTTTTGACAACGTCTCCTTAAACGAAGGAAGAAGATTGGGCATTGCTTCTAGCAAAATAATCTCACATTCCCTTTTTGTGTCTACATTGTGGAAATGCCCTTCTAAAGTCTTGAATGCCAAATCGGCTAAGGCTCCAGCCAGCTCAACACCCGTCGGTCCTCCCCCTATAATGACAAAGGTTAGAAGTTGCTTTTTTCTTTCGGGATCAGTTTCGTTTTCGGCAAGCTCGAAAGCGGTAAATATTCTACTTCGTATATCTAAGGCATCTTCGACCGTTTTTAAGCCAGGGGCACGTCTTTGCCAGTCGTGATGACCAAAATAATGGTGGCTAGCTCCAGTGGCAATGATTAAATCATCATATGGGATTTTCGTATGACTTGCAGTTTCTATATACTTATTTCGAGGGTCAATCCCAGTAGCAACGTCGAGTCTAACAGTGATATTTTTTTTATCACCAAAGATAGATCTAATAGGGGCGCTAATATCAGGAGCCGAAATTGTTCCCGTTGCAACTTGGTATAATAGTGGTTGAAAGAGGTGAAAATTTCTTCTATCAATTATTGTTACATCTACATCAGAGCCTACTAGCTCGTGAACAGCATAGAGGCCCCCGAAGCCAGCTCCGACTACTACAACGTGATGCCTGTGCTCCATTGAGTCAACCATTTTTCAGACAATTAATTATAACAGGTATGCATATAATTACTTTTCGTAAAACCATAGCGCAATAAAAAATACCTTAATAATTTTAGAAATCAAGGCATAAGGCAATTGGCAAAACTACTATTAGATTTTTAATTGTTCCTCGCATCGTCGGCAGATATTTTTATCCGATTTGCTAAAATCCTTAGAATTATAATACATCCAACACCGCTGACATTTTTCATTTTTAGTTTTTTCAACCAAGATTTTCAAATCTTTTTTTTTGTTCTTTGAAACATTGAGCTCGGATACAATCAAAACTTTCTTGATTAATTCTAGATTATCATTTAGAAAGTCCATATCGCTATCATCGCAACTTAAACTAACTTTGGCTTCAAGAGAGTTTCCGATGATTTTCATCTTTCTTTTGGCCTCAATTTCTTTTAAGACCTGATCTCTTATATCTAGAATTTTGTTCCATTTAGATTGGATTTCTAGGTCTACAAAGATATCATCAGAAAGTTGGCTGATAAAAACACTATCTTTCGTTAGAGGATTGGCCTTCCAAGCTTCTTCGGTAGTAAATGAGAGAACTGGTGCCAGCATTAGAGATAGCTCCTTAAATATTAACGATATAGCTGTTTGAGATGATTTTCTCTCTTTTGCATTCTTTGAATACGTATAAAGGATATCCTTTTGAATGTCCAAATAAATGGAACTTAAATCGTTAGAACAGAAATTGACAATTTCGTTTATACCCAGATGAAACAGGTATGAACCAAAATATTTGTTATATTTCTCCTTAATATCTGAGAGCCTAACAAGAATCCACTTGTCTATCTCTTCAAGTTGGCCAAAATTAATTGATTCATCAATGTCAAAATCGTACAAGTTGCCCAAAAGAAATCGCAATGTATTCCTAATTTTTTTATACTTATCCGTAATGCTTGACAAAATATCATCAGAGATTCTTACCTCCGATGAGTAATCTTCAGATGCAACCCACAATCTCAATATGTCCGCACCATGTTGTTTAATGATTTTTTCAGGATCAAAAACATTGCCTTTCGATTTCGACATCTTTTGGCCTTTACCGTCAACCACAAAGCCATGCGTCAAGACAGCTTTATAGGGCGCGATTTGATTTATAGATACAGACGTCAGAAGACTACTTTGAAACCAGCCTCTGTGCTGGTCATTCCCCTCCAAATATAAATCTGCGGGATAATTATTATCTTTAATCAATAC
>PCAG01000014.1 GCA_002730475.1 Spirochaetales bacterium
TAAAAGTGTGAACAATTGAATCGTAAAGACTCATATTCCCCACAAAATATAAAAGACATAAAAGAACAAGAGTGAGTGCCATATATATGTAGAACAAGATTAGACCGGTCTGATAAATTCTTGGGGTCATTCTTTCTCTTTGTGGGCCGGTCCCTTCTTGGTCACTGGCAATCTGCATAACGCCGACAGATATTCTTGGGAAAACAATTAAAACCAAGAGAATGATTCCGATGCCACCTAACCACTGCGTTAATGACCTCCAGGCAATAAGAAGCTTGTGTTGCTCAACAACATCGGGAAATGGAGTAAGTACTGAGGCTCCTGTTGTCGTAATACCCGACACAGACTCGAAGAAAGAATTAGTAAAGATATTGACTTGGAATATGGGGTGAAAAGGACTGCCAATAAATTCGTATATATCAAGCGATGAAAAAATATAAGGTAAAGATCCGAATACCCCGGCTAAAATCCACACCAAGGAAGCTAGAAAAAAACCATCTTTTCTTGTTAGGTCCTTATCCATGGCTTCCGAATTATGGGACGCAATTCGAAGACCGTATCCACATAATAAGGTCACCAATGATGATGCAAAAAAGGGGATGGCTTGTAATAAATTGTCACCATCAAAAAAGGTCACATGGTTGGAATCTAGAAAAAAATAGAAAATCAATGGAGCCAAAAGAAAAAGACCAAAATATATTACAAAATTACCGGTTAGATAAAAGGATTTTCTTAAATTCATTTCAATATTTTTGATTCCAAGTCTCGTTCAGCATCAGAATCAAGAGTTACAGCGATAACATAATCACCTTTTTTTGCTACACCATCTTCAGGATTTGAAATATACAACGGCGAATCACCTCCTCTAATGACAAAAGCCAAGACTATGTTTGTAGAAATACTTTCAATATCAATGTCTTCTTCGGGTCTAAATTCAAATATTTTTGTATTTTCGTCAACAATAGTTTCATGTGATACATCTTTTCTCATAATGTAAGAATTTATTTCACCCGCCACAGTATATTTGGTATTAATTTCTCTTTCTGCACCAATACTATTAATTACGTTCTGATATTCAGATTTTGAATAGACTACGAGAGAGTTTTTCGCTTTTAGATTGTTAGACAGCAATGCACTTAACACGTTGTTCTCATCGTCATCCGTTAATGCTAAAAAATAATCACAATCTTCGTTAACCCCTTGATCTTTTAAAAGTTCTTCGTTGGTTGATTCACCCAAGATTATTTGCACACCATCAAGCTCTTCGGATAACTCTCGGGCCCTAGACCGATTTGACACTAATAGCTTTACATTGCATTTCCTTCTTACCAATCTCTGTGCAACATTGGACGCTATATAGCTACCTCCGACTATAAATACATTCTTAAGCTCCGAGTCGTTTTTCGCAAAAAAGTTTTTCTCGAATTCTTCTTCGAATTCAGAAGCGATAACGACTAAAACTATATCGTCTTTCTTTAGTTGAGTAGATAGTCCCTTGGGTTTAATAAAGTTTAATTTTTTTGATGGTGGATCTTCCGTAGCAGCTAAAAATTTCCATTTATTAGTTCCGTTCTTATTTAAGGAATAAATTGACCTTCCTATCAAAGGGCTTGATTCATCAACCTTGATTTTTAAAAAGAGAATCCTCTTGTTAGCAATCTTGTCGGTTTCCCAAGAGTAAGGAGTTTCAAATAAATTTATAATTTTTTCCGAGACGATATCTCCCGAGTAGAAGGTTTTTATTTCTGCGCAACCTAACTTGACGGGATAATCCTTGTATTTAGGATCCTTGGAAACAACAAGGGTTTGAAGTCCGGGAACTTGTTCAAAGAACACAGCCGTAAGGATATTCAACTTATCATCATTCGTACACGCAATGAAATAGCTAATTGATTGAAAATCCAAATCTTTAAAGATGCTCAAATCCGCGGCATCTCCAGTAATAGTTAAAATATCTAGCTTGTTGGTGCTCTTTATTTGATTAATCTTGTCAACATCCTTGTCAATGAGTATTAAATTGTTTTGCTCACAGAGAGCTTCAGCAAGGTATGTACCCGTAGAACCAGCTCCTAAAATAATTATATTGTGAGGATTTTTAGTAACCATTTTATTAGCCTAAAGGCTATAAATTAATATAGACGAATATTGAGTCCCGCGAGAGCAGTAAAAAAGAATTCTTTGTGATCCATATCAAAACTATTATTTATATAAGCATGAACCCCGACACTCACGTTATCCGATAGTACGTAGTCTAAACCTCCACCGGCAACAGTTAATAATGAAGAGCTATTATCGTCATTATCATTTTCTTTATCATCAACCAATACGCCTAATCCAGCTTCAATCGAAGGAATAAGCCTAGGATCGGTACTGGGAAGAAGCTTCTTCACATTGCCAGTTATTGCGGCAAGTGTTTCATCATCTCCTTTTACATATTGGCCAACAGGCCCTATGTATAAGTCGTCCTTATAAGGTATATCAAGACGAGTTGTCAAAGCCCACCCCCCAGGGCTTGCGGAAAAACCACCACCAATAGTAAACATTGGCGAAGGGCCATACGTTTTGTTGTATTCGAACTTCTCTTTAACTTCCGAACCCGATTCAACTCTAGTTTGTGCCGGCTCATCGGAAGAATAGTCAGTTTCATCCACTTCTTTGGCAGTAGAAAAAATAGAAAAGCTTAAGAACAGAATGCCGATAAAAATAAAAATTGTTTTAAATACATTCATATGTGTCTCGTTTTTCTGAGATTATGTAGCTTAAAATCTTTAATGTCAAGTCGGTCTCAAATCATCTATGACTAAAACTATTTTGTAGTCACTGTTGTATGTATCTTTCTGGATTTTATAGATAACATCAATGGTCTCTCCAGTACTCACATGGCTTTTAAAATTAAACCAAACTCCTCTTTGTTTAGCACCTTGTTGTTCCATAATAATCTCTAGATGCCTATGCCCCTTTTTGCCTTCAAACTCTTTTGTGTTTTTGACAGTAGCTTGTCGTGTCATAAATACTGGGCTTGGATTTTCTCTCCCGAAAGGTTCCATCCTTTCCAAATCGCTAATGGAACTTAGCCCAATTTCATTAAACTCAATTTCCAAATCAGGATTCACCGCGCTATTTGATTCATAGTCATAATTCTTTATTGAATCTTCAAATTGGTTGTCAAAATTACTTAGCTCGACAGAATTAATCGTTATTCCTGCAGCACCACTATGTCCACCATATTGGATTAAGTGTGATTCGCATTCTTTGAGGACATTGTAAAGATTTATACCGTTTTTTGTCCTCAAACTCCCTTTGCCTAATCCATCTTCGTCAATCGAGATTATCACGGAAGGTACGCCAAACTCCTCTGAGATTTTTGAAGCCACAATCCCAACCACGCCAGAGTGCCAGCCCTTGGAATAAAGCACCAAAGAATGTCTATGTGGATTATCCTTTATAATATTTTGTCCCATTCTCATTGCCTCTTTTAAGGCTTCCTCTTGCTTCTTTCGTCTATCGACATTGTTCCTTGCAAGAATTGCTGTTAGTGAATCTATTTTGTTTTGATTGTCTTCTACCAAAAGTTGGACAGCATCCGAAGCCTTTCCAACTCTTCCAGCCGCATTGATTTTTGGTGCAATTTGAAATGATACATCCCTTACAGAATATTTTTTTTTGTTTACTTTCGTTCCACCGTTTTGCAACAGAGATAATAATCCTTTTTTCTCTGTACTTGATATTTCTTTCAGGCCATTATAGACAAGGATTCTGTTTACACCCAATAGCGGCATACTGTCAGCAATGGTCCCTATGGCAACGAGGTCCAAATCTCTCTTTAAATTAGGTTCGCCAATGGATCCATTAAAATATTCTTTTTCCCTGAGTCTTTTCCTGATTCCCATCATCAAATTAAAAACTACCCCGACCGCACATATTTCCTTAAATGGATAGCTGCATCCCGGTTGTTTAGGATTGATAATCGATACAGCATCTGGAGTAACGTCCGGTACAGAATGGTGGTCGGTGATAACAAAATCAACACTAACAATCTTGACATCGTCGTTAGCTACCAGCTTAATTTTTTTGCTTTTGCTGACTACTTGGTTTTCGGAGATACCACAATCAGTGGAAATGATTAGTGTGACCCCTTTTAATGCAAGGTCTTTTATAGAATTAAAGTTGATTCCATATCCTTCTTCAAGTCGTTCTGGGTTATAAGGAATAACATTCGCCCCTATTCTTTTTAAAAAACTATATAAAATCGCGGTTGAAATAATGCCGTCACAATCAAAATCTCCATATATTGCTATATTTTCCGAACTTTCGATTGCCCGGATAATTCTTTGAACCCCACCCTCCATGCCTTTTAATAAAAAAGGGTCCGGTAGATTAAGACTGCCATCATTTTTCTCTAGATAAGGATGGAGAAATTGGTAGGCCGCTTCGTATGAGTCAATATTCCTATTTATTAAAAGCTTTGAAAGAAAATGCGAGATTTTTAACTCAGAAGATAAAGACCGAGCCTTCTCTACATCTGGACTCTTTGCATTCCAAGAATAATTCATTTTACAATGTTACTTTTGTATCTCATTCAAGGCATCTAAAGCCATTAAGTAACCGTGGTGGCCAAAACCAGAGATAACACCAAGGGCTATTGAAGATACAAATGAGTGTTGTCTAAAATCCTCTCTGTTGAATATGTTCGATAAGTGAACTTCAATAAATTTGGCTTTCACCGATAGTAGAGCATCCCTAATCGCTATACTTGTATGAGTAAAAGCAGCAGGGTTAATGATAATAAAGCTATCTTCTTTTGAACATTCTTGAATTTTCGATACTATTTTCCCTTCTTCATTGGACTGGAAGAAATCTATATCGATTTTCATTTTCTTAGCCTTTTCCAGAATGAGCTTGTTGATTTGATCTAGAGTTAACACGCCATAATAATCTTCTTCTCTAGTGCCCAACATATTAAGATTCGGCCCATTGATAACCAAGACTTTCATCATGGTCTAAGATTAAAACAAAATAAAAACATGTACAATAAAATTTATTTAAATATCATTCCTAGTTCTTTCAAACCGGCAAGTTTCGCCAATCCGATATAAGCAAATACCGATAGGAGGACTATAAATATAAAACTTATGGATAATCCAAAATCAAAGTAAGTTGCTTTGACAAACTCAACCACCCACGAGCTAAGCAAGATAGACAATATCGAGATGGCAAGAATAATAATGAAATATTTAACAATACCGATTATATCAATCTCATGAAAATGTTTTCTTAATCTTATAGTTAACAATGCAAATAGAACCGCCGCCGAGATTGAGGACGCCAAAGCAAGACCAATAAAGCCTAAATTTAAGAAAAAACCAAAGAAGTAACAAAGAACGCAGTTGATAATCAAATTGCTACCAGCAAACCAAACAGGTGTTTTCGTATCCTTAATAGCGTAAAAAGCTTGTGTTACAACTCGTACTCCCGCTACAAATACTAGACCAATAGAATAGGCAAATAAAGCTTTAGCTGTTAAAGCAGCATCTGCATCTGTAAACTTTCCTCTTGAATACAAGATGGAACATATTGTAGTACCCAAAAACATAAAGGCCACAGCACAAGGAGTAGATAGAAACAACAAAAACTTAATTCTATCGTTAATTAATGTAGCAAATTCCTTGAATTTTTTGTTTAAATAAAGATTAGTAAAATCCGGTAAAGATGTGGTTGCGATTGATACAGCAAAAATTCCAAGTGGGAATTCTATCAATCTTTCAGCCAAATACAGGTAAGTGACAGAACCTTTTTCCATAAAGGAGGCAAATTGAGTATTGATTAAAATGTTCAAATTATATATCGCTAGCCCAAAAACCTGGGGGACAATAACTCTTATAATATTAATCGTTCTGTCGTTGATTATATCGGTGAAAGTAAAAAAGTAGTTAAGGTTGTTTTTAAATATGAAAGGTAATTGAAAACCATATTGAAGCAATGCCCCAAAAAGTACCGCGTATGACAAAAGAAAGATATCTAATGAGAAAAAAAGATGAGAGATGATTAACGTACAAATAATTCCTAGATTAAGCATGACAGGTGAGAATGCCGGTGCATTGAACTTTTTTATTGAATTCAAAAGCCCCATATTGAGAGCAGAAAGCGATATCAAAAACAAGAATGGTGACATATTTTTTAATAACTGCGAGGAGGCTTCGCTAGTTTGTTGATCAAATCCAAAGGCAAAAAGGGCGATGATTTCTTTCGAAAAAAAATAAAATATTAGAGTTACAAAGAAAAGTGTTAAGAAAATTATAGTAAAGATATCGCTTCGTATCTTTTTAAAGAGATTGTTGTCGTTTGATAAACTTAGTTCGGTAAAAAATGGAACTATTGTTGTGCTCAAAGTCCCCTCAGCTAAAAGTCTTCTAAAAAGGTTTGGAATTCTAAATGCTACGTAAAAAGCGTCGGTTTCAAGATTTGCACCAAAGAAAAATGATATTAGTAAATCTCTGATATATCCAAAAACTCTGCTTATAAACGTTAAAAGGCCGACTCTAATTGAAGAAGAAAAGTTTACTATAATTTTACTCCCTTTACCTGAGGGTTAAAAGTATATAAAATACTACTTTAAAAAATTATAAAGTATTCTTATGGAAAAAAATATAAACCATCTAGACGAAATAATCTGGCAGCTTGACTTGAAGGTCAATAATGACAGAGAATTTATAGCTCCATATCTGATTAAGGCGAATGATGACTACATAATAGTTGATGTAGGGCCAACATGTGGTATTCCAGAGCTAGAAAGGCAGCTAAAGACACTAAACGTCAATAAGAACAATCTTAAGTATGTTTTTTTGACCCACATTCATTTAGACCATTCTGGAGGTTTGGGAACATTATTAAAAAACTTCCCCAATACTCAGGTTCTTGTTCATCGCAGAGGAATTCCACATTTAATCGATCCAGACAAGGTTCTTTGGCAATCTTCGGTAGACACTCTTGGTTGGGTTGCCGAGATGTATAAGAAACCCGAGCCAGTTAGAGAGGAATGCTTAGTATCCCTTGAAGATAAAACTTTTGAAATAAGAGTGAACGATTTAGAGTTTAGCTGGATTGAGACTCCGGGACACGCTAGCCACCACTTTAGCTTTATGTTAGAAAACAAAAAAATAATGTTTTGTGGTGACGCAGTGGGCATGTACATAAACTCATTGGACACTATGGTACCAACGACTCCCGCGCCTTATAGAATGGAGTCAGGAATTGAGTCTATAAAAGCAATGATGGGGAAAAAGCCCTTAAGTCTAGGCTTTGCGCATCATGCTTTGAGAGAAAATGCAATGAATCTCATGCAACAGCACATAGATCAGCTTGAGTCTTGGAAGGATTGCGTTAAAGAGGCATTATCAAAAGGGATTACAGAGGAAGAAGAGATTGCAAAAGAGATATCAAAAACTGATATATCTTCTGCGAAGCTCTTTTCGCAAAGCACTCACCCGGACCCATATGGTGGCCTAAGGAGAGCCTTGGTTAGTAGCATAACTGGCTTTAAGCACATAATTGAGCAAGAAAAAGACAATCCTAAATAGTAAATTACAAGACTACCCTTCTCAATTTCACATATTTATTAATCTGAACCAAAACCCTTCTGTTTGACTCTATAAGATCATCCGTGGTGTAGATTGTAATCTCTTTAGGATTCAACCTGTTGGACCTTGGCCATCCTAAATGCTGATTCTGAGAATATAAGAATTGGAATAAAACGATATCTTTCTTCTTCTCCAATTCTAATTTAATTGTAGACATTGAATTTATCCTAACCTATCTTCTTGACTTTATTAAGTTTTTTTCATACAATCAAACAATGGCGTGGTCTGTCATTTTTTGGCAGATTCTGGTGTATTTATGTTTAGAGGCCAGTATATACATAAAATTTCATCAACGGGGCGGGTTAGTCTACCCTCAAGATTTAGAGACATCTTAAAAGAAAAGTATGAAACCGCAACAATAATCATCTCGCTCTTTGATAAATGCGCCGTAGGATATCCTCTGCCCGAATGGAAGGAATTGGAATCAAAAATATCCAAACTTCCACAATTCAAAAAAGACATTGTTGAATTTGAAAGATACTTAATTGGTAGCGCAAACGAATGTGAAATTGATACGGAGGGTAGAATTATGATACCAAGCCTTCTACGAAGAACTATGAAAATAAAGGAATCCGTTGTCTTCGTCGGTATGTTATCAAGATTTGAAATTTGGTCTGAAAGAGAATGGGGGACAAACAATAAGACTAGTTTTAGTAAATTTCAAAAGAGTAGGGAGAGCATAAATGACATCTAATTATCACTACTCGGTTATGAAACAAGAGGTGATTGATAATTTAGATTCGAAGAATGCTAACACTTATGTAGATGCAACTTTGGGAATGGGTGGGCACACTCTTGCAATAATGGAGTCTCCTAAGAAACCTAAAAAAATGATTTGCATAGATCTTGATGGCGAATCCTTAAATCATGCACAAACCAGATTGAAACAGTATTCAAAAAAAATTCAATATGTTCAGGGTAACTTTAGGGATATAGACTCTCTAGTAAAAGAAGAAGTCGATGCAATAATAGTTGACCTTGGCATATCTAGTTACCAACTACTGCATTCAAAAAGAGGTTTTAGCTTCAATGAAGATTCGTTGTTAGATATGAGAATGAATCAAGATCAGAAATTGACCGCACATAAGATAGTTAATTCGTATAATGTAGAACAATTGTCAGAGCTAATAAAAAATTTTAGTGAAGAAAGAAACCATTTCAAAATTGCATCTGAAATAGTACGGCAAAGAAGTAAAGAAGAAATAAGAACATCGCTGGACCTCTCAAAGATAATTGCAAGAGTAAACAAGAACAAAACACGCATAAATCCTTCGACAAGGACATTTCAAGCATTAAGAATTGCTGTAAATAGTGAATTATCTACTCTAAAGGAGTTTTTGGAAAAATCGTTAAGGATTTTAAAAACAGGGGGGAGGCTAATCGTAATCAGTTTTCACTCATTAGAAGATAGAATGGTTAAGCAATTTTTTAAATATTCCGAGGCAGAATGCATATGCCCTCCATCAATAATGATTTGTGAATGCACAAAGAAGCAAACATTGAAAATTTTAACAAAAAAACCTTTGGTTCCATCTAAAGAAGAAGTGTCGAACAATACGAAATCCCGAAGCGCAAAGATGAGGGTAGGAGTTGCAATTTGATTAATCTAGAGTCAATTACGCTAATTCGAGATAAATCTAGGCTTATAAATAGTGTTAAGCGTTTCGGTCCTAAACTATTATCCGTATTTATTTTAATAGGATTGCTTCTCGTACTTGTTGCATTGAAGACCAACGTAACACGTGTTGGGCTAGAGTTGGCAGATTTGAAAGAAGAACGCAACACCTTGAACATAAAAAATCAAAAGTTAAAGACTGATAAATCAAAATTGCAATCTCACGAGAGAATCAAGTCGATTGCTTTATTGTACGGAATGAAATTCCCCGGTCAGCAAGACTTGATAAGAGCAAAGAATGACTAGGTTTATAAATCAACTTAAAGAAGGCGAAAATAAGTTTAAAAAAAGGTCTAAGATAATAAAGTTTGGCCTTTATTTGTCCTTGTTGATAATATTTGGGAAAGTATTTTACTTGCAAATCATTGATAATGAGAAACCATTAAAATTTGCTAGACAGGAAGAAAAGCCACTTAATGTTGCCGGTGAGAGAGGTGAGATACGAGACTCAGATGGTACACCGCTGGCTGTCAGCGAACCAGTTCCGTCTATTCATATTAATCCCGGAGATGTTAAGGACAAGCCTTATTATCTAAAAAAACTTTCCAAAATCCTCAACATGTCAAAAAAAACGCTATCTAAGAAATTAACATCAAGAAAGCAGTTTGTTTACATAAAGAGGCATGCGACTTTTGAAGAAGCAGAAAAAATAAAAAAATTAAATCTAACATTAAAGAAGTTGGGATATACACAATTAGGGATACAAATTGAGCAAAAAAGAGTGTACCCAGAAGGCCACATGGCAGGGCAGGTTTTAGGACATACAAGCAAATATGACCTAATAGGGCTTGAGGGCATAGAAAAAAAATATGATCGATACTTAAAAGGAGAAGAAAAAACAATAAAAATCTATAAAGATGGGCGTGGAAAAATAATTACAAAAAATATTACGGAAAGCGACAAAGCAAAAAAAGGGCATAACATAACTCTTACCATAAAGAGTAACTGGCAAATGATTTTAGAAGACGTGTTAGCCGCACAAGTTAAGAAAGCCAATGCGCTTAATGGATATGGTGTAATAATGAATCCAAAGACAGGAGAAATTTATGCAATGGTATCCTATCCATTTTTTAATCCCAATAGTTACTCTCAAGAAAATCATAATTACAAGAAAAACCTGCCCATTTGGAAAACATTTGAACCTGGTTCGGTCATGAAGAGTGTTTTGGTTGCTTCCGCTTTAAATGCACGCGTAATAGAAGAGCATTCCATACTTGATTGCGAAAACGGTGAGAGGAGAATTGGGGATCACACCATTCATGATATTAACAAAAGAGGAAAATCGAATATTACGGAAATTTTAGTATATTCAAGTAATATTTGTGCCTCAAAAATTGCGGACAAAATGCCAAATGAGGTATATCACAATTATTTGACATCTAGATTTGGTTTCGGAAAAAAAACAAAGATTGATGTTCCCGGTGAAGCAAAGGGAAAAGTGTTACAACCAGAAAAATGGGGTGATATTGAACGTGCGAATATAGCATTTGGGCAGGGAATAGCAGTTTCTTCAATTCAACTTGCACAGGCCGTGTCAATTATAGCTAATGGCGGAAACTTTGTTGAACCATACTTAGTAAGATCAATTGATAGCTCAAATGGTAAGAACATATGGAAAAGGAAATATACAAGAGGGAATAGAGTTCTCCGGTATGAAACAAGCAAAAAAATGAGGAGGATGTTGCGAACGGTAGTCGAGCGAGGTGCAAAAAGAGCCAGAATAAAAGGTGTTAGCGTATCAGGGAAGACAGGAACGGCTCAAAAGGTTGTCAATGGAAAATATAGCAAGAACAATATTGTATCTATGATTGGATTTCTTCCTTCAGAGAATCCACAGCTTGTAGCGGTAATTACCATAGATGAACCGAAAGGCCAAAATGCATACGGAGGCGTATGGGCTGCCCCAGTCTTTAGAGATGCTATGGAAAAAATTTGGTTGAACGAGGATAATGCAGAAAAACTTGCGAATAATGATAGCATTCCTTCTTTTATCGGTATAGGGAAAAGAGAGGCAATAAGAATAGCTGAAACAAAGAAGATGAAAATTAGAATTCATGGAAATGGGTTCGTGCAAAGACAAGATCCAATAGCGGGAGAGAAGTACGAATTAAACGATGAAATCAGACTCTTCTTAGAGCCTGGCATCTGATGTTATGCAGCGTATATACAACAACCAAGTCTTCAGTAAATTCAAAAAGATAAGGAATATCACCAATAACTCAAAAACAGTAAAAAGAGGTGATATTTTTTTTGCTATAAGTGGAGATATAGATAATGGCAACTTGTACATTAACGAAGCAATACTTAATGGAGCCGGGGGCATTGTAAGTGAGAACAAAGAGAGCTTAAGGGTTTCAGACAAAAATGTACAAACTTTTTTGGTAAAAAATTCCAGAAACTCCTATGCGCATGCATGTGTAGAATTTTTTTCTAGACCTTCTTCGGATCTTCAAGTCTGTGGTATTACAGGAACGAATGGAAAGACCTCTGTAGCGCATTTATTAAAAGAAATTTGGAAGAAGCAAAACTCCGGTCTTATAGGAACAATAGAAACAAACTTTGCCGGAAAAAAAATTCCATCTTCATTAACTACGCCTGACAGCTATCAACTAAATAAATTTCTTAAAGAAATGACAAGAAAGAAAGTAAAAAGAGTTTTTATTGAAGTCTCGTCTCACGCATTAGACATGTCGAGAGTAGACTATATACAATTTGACTCTTGTATCTTTACGAATCTGACAAGAGATCATCTGGATTTTCATAAAACTATGGGTTCGTATTTTGGTGCTAAAGCAAAATTGTTTTTACAAAATTTATGCAAGAGTAGCAAAAAAAATAAACTAGCGGTTATTAATTTAGATGACAAATGGGGCACTAAATTAATTAAATTAATTGGTAAAAAAGTTAATGTTGTAACCTATTCTCTTAAAGATAGAAAAGCAGATTTCTACATAGAGGACATTTATAAGGAAGATCAGAAATCGAATTTATTTATCAAAAGTGGAAATAAAGAGTACAAGATAGAGACATTTTTGTTTGGCGAACATAATTTTCAAAATATTCTTGCAAGTTTCTCATATTCTATCATGAAGGGGTTAGACATAGAAGAAATACAAAAGAGGATTAAAAATTACAAGGGGGCACCGGGTAGGCTTCAAAGGATTAGAAATACAGAGCTAGAAATATTTATTGACTATGCCCACACTCCTGATGCGCTTAAAAAATCAATTATTTCTTTAAAGAAACATTTTCCCGATAAAAACATAATTGTTCTTTTTGGATGTGGTGGCAATAGAGATATTGGAAAACGGGAGAAAATGGGCGCGGTCGCCGAAAAATTTGCAGATAAAATTGTCGTTACTTCCGATAATCCAAGGTTTGAAAGTCCAAAAGTAATAATAAACCACATTTATGAAGGCTTTAAGGGAGACAAAAGAAAACCGAAGAAAACTATAGTTAATAGAAAAGAGGCAATTAGTTGGTCGATACGCAATATGAAGAGGAGCGAGGTATTATTAATTGCTGGGAAAGGACATGAAGCTTATCAAGCAATAAATGGAACAAATTTTAAATTCTCTGATTACAATGAAGTTAAAAAATGTCTGAAAATAATAAATTAGCTAGCCTATACTTCGAGGAGTTCATAAAAAATTACGAGGGGACTATAAGTATAGATCCAGAATTAAATCTGCATGGATTCAATTCCATCTCAACGGACACGAGAACAATAGAAAAGGACAATTTGTTTTTAGCTCTAGATGGAGAAAATTTTAAGGGTAGTGCATTTATAGATGTCTCGATTCAGAAAGGTGCAAGTTTTTTTGTATCAGATGACAAAACACAAGCAAAGAATGGGGTTCTAGTTAAGTCGTCTAATAAATTTTTAGAGGATTTTGCAGGTTTTATTATTCAAAAGCGTGAAGATTTAAAAATTTTTGGTATTACTGGCACAAACGGTAAAACATCGACAAAAGATTTATTGAAATTGATTTTATCCAAAAAATTTGAAGTTTTGGCAACTAAAGGGAACTTGAATAATTTGATTGGATTACCTTCGACAATTCTTAATCTAAAAAAGACTGATAAGGTATTAGTTCTTGAAATGGGGACAAATTCAAAGGGCGAGATAGGAAGATTAGCAAATATAGCAAGGCCTGATTTTGCAACAATTACAAATATTGGGAAAGGTCATACCGAAAAATTAGAAGACGAGAAAACAGTCTTTGAAGAAAAAAAGGATATAACAAAGTTTTTTAATCAGGAGGGTATCTTTGCATTTAATTTCGACGATTATTTTTTAAAAAATTATTTTTCCGAAATCAATTGTGACAAAATCTCGTTTGGTATACGAACAAACGCTGATGTGGTTGCCAAGAACATCGCGGACGATTTCTCTAAGTTTGATTTATGCTTCTTGGATCAACTGGTAAGTATCGATTTAAAAGCTCCAGGTATTAATAATATTTATAATTCTCTATGTTCCGCTTCACTAGCAATAAAGGCAGGTTTGGAGTTAGATACCATAAGAGAAGGCATTGAAGAGTTTGATGGAATTAGCAACAGATTTAAAATAATCAAACTCGATAACGACAATTTGATAATTAACGATACATATAATGCGAATCCGAATTCAATGTTGGCGGCAATAGAGATGACAAATAAAATTTTTCCCAGAAAAAAGAAAATTGCCATTCTAGGTGATATGCTCGAACTTGGCAAAATATCAAAAGATGAGCATATTAAAATTGGCAATGCAATAATGAGAAATAATTTTGAAGAACTTTATACATTAGGCAATCATTCAGAAGATTACTGTGAAGGCACGGACAAGAAAATTAAGTGCATTAACATCAGCAATCACCACAATATTAAGAACTACGTCAATTTAAGTTCTTTAATTAATACGGTTATCCTAATTAAGGGATCAAGGGGCATGAGAATGGAAAAAATTTTCGATTCCCTAGATATTTAAATGCTATATCATTTGTTTCAAAATTTTGTAGATTCATACTCTTTCCTTAACATCTTCCAATATATAACCGTCAGGTCTTTTCTGGCAGGTGCAATTTCATTTCTTATGGTTATCTTCCTAACTCCTAAGTTTATAGAAATCTTTAGTAGGGAAAATATCACAGAGAACATAAATATCTACCTTGAATCGTCTCATAAAAACAAGAGGGGAACTCCTAACATGGGTGGCATCCTAATCGGAGTAAGCGTAATTACTTCATGTCTTATCTGCGGTAATTTTTATTTGCCTGGAACGATTGTAAGTGTCTTCACGTTATGCTTGATTTGTTACATAATATTTGCTTGTTCTGGATTTTTTGACGATTTTGCCAAGCTGAGAAAAGGTAAAGGGCTATCATTAGGCAAGAAATTGGTAATTCAGATTGTGACAACTTTAATATTAATAATCCTTTTATACAAATTAAATACTTTTTCATCCATAAATAGAGAGGTTTCTTTGGAAATAACGAACATCAGTTTTCCATTCATCAAAGACATTGTTAATTTAGGTCCTTTGTATTTTGTTTTATGCCTTCTTATTATTACAGGTTCGGCAAATGCCGTTAATATGACGGATGGTCTTGATGGTTTAGCAATAGGTTCTATTCTGCCAGTATTGGCAGGATTGATTGTCCTCACATATGTTGCAGGACATTCGAATTACTCTTACTATCTTTATGTACCTTATGTTCGTCATGTGGGTGAGATTGTAATTTTTCTTTCTGCTATTTTAGGCGGCATACTTGCATTCCTATGGTTCAATTCAAATCCGGCTCAGATATTTATGGGGGATGTAGGGTCCATACCATTGGGAGCTAGCATTGGTCTTGTATCAATTTTAATCAAGCAGGAGTTGCTTTTATTAATATTAGGAGGAGTTTTTGTCATAGAAGCGCTGTCGGTAATTATTCAAATAGTATCTTTCAGATTGTTTAGAAAGAGAATTTTTCTTATCGCTCCTCTTCATCATCATTTCGAGAAACAAGGTATTGTAGAATCAAAAATTGTAGTAAGGTTTTGGATTGTTTCAATGTTGCTGGCAGTATTCGCGATAATCACTTTAAAATTAAGATAAGATGAGAAAAAAAATTCTTATTTATGGAATGGGCCTAACAGGTATTGAACTAGTACGTTTTTGTAAAAAGAATAAAATTCCTTGTGTACCTTTTGATGATACAAAAAAACTAATTAATAAATCTGAAAAAGTATTCGGACCTAAAGATAATTTTAAAAATTTACTGAAATATTGTAATGAAATAGTGGTTAGTCCGGGTGTTGGGCTAAGAAACAAAAATATTCAATTGGCAGTTAAATCCAGAAAAAAAATAATAAGTGAAATAGAATTTGCATCAAGGTATATAACGAAACCCATTGTCGCGATAACAGGTACAAATGGCAAGACAACGACGACTCTGTTAACATCGCAGCTTCTTAAAAGTGGTGGATATAAAGTTTTTCTTGGTGGGAACATAGGTCGTCCATTAATCAGCAGTGTAGCTTTGCAGAATCAATACGACCTAATACTTGTAGAAGTAAGTAGTTTTCAACTGCAATTCATACAATCCTCATTTAAACCTTTTGTTTCAGCTTTTCTGAATATATCCGAAAACCACCTAGATCATCATTGGGATATGGATGAATATGCGAAATCTAAAATGAATATATTTAAGAATCAAGATAAGAATTGTTTTGCATTGTGTAGCAGGAATGTTTATAGGAGAATCTTCAATAAAAATAAAGCGTCTTTCTTGGACCCCTTTGGGAACAGCAGTCTGAGTGTATCAAGAAACAAGATAACAATTAACAATAAAGATGATATACATATTGATGATACGAAGTTGCTTGGTTTGCACAATTTAAACAATATTTCATTTGCGCTGAGTATTTTTTCAATATTCAAAAACATTTCCTCAGACCAACTAAAAGTTGTAGAAAATTTTTCTTCACCAAGTCATAGACTGGAAATAATTAAAAAATACAGAGAAAGAACAATCGTTAATGACTCTAAATCAACATCTCCTCAAGCTACCGAAGTGGCGTTAAGAAGTCTTAAGAAGAATATTGTTCTTATAATGGGTGGAAAGAATAAGGGATTAGACTACAGTCTTTTAAAAAGACAAGTCGACAAAAAAGTTATCAAACTAATACTTTTTGGTGAGAATAAATTTGAACTTGCAAAGTTTTTTAATAAATCAAAAAAAATTATAGCAGTAGATTTGAGAGATGCCGTGGAAGAAGGTTTAAAAAAATTCTACAAAGGTCATACCTTACTATTGAGTCCTGGTACATCCAGCTTTGATCAGTTCGATTCGTATTCCGATAGAGGAGATAAATTCAAAGAATATGTTAAAAAATTATCTTAGCAATAGAGATCCAAGAAAACTCTTTGTATTCCTAATCTTAGTCTTATCCATTTTTGGCATGATTATGGTTTTTAGCTCTAGTTCGGTCAGCTCTATGGAAATACATGCCGATGAATTTTATTTTCTCAAAAGACACACTTTTTTTCTTTGTGTAGGACTAATAATATTTACATTCTTCACAAAAATTAATACAGGCATTCTGAAAAAATATTATAAAAGTCTTTATATCGTTGGCATCATTATGTTGGCCTTGGTTTTTCTGCCGGGATTAGGGAAGGAAGTTGGTGGTGGAACAAGATGGATCAATCTAGGCCCTTTGTCTTTTCAGCCAATTGAGATTTCAAAATATATGCTATTAATTTTTATTGCAAACCATCTGGCAACAAAGAGTGGGAGAATCAAAGAATTCAAGATTGGTGTGGTCTCCGCAATTCTTCCATGCTTACCTTACGCTTTGCTTTTAATATTACAGCCCGATTTGGGCAATACAGTTCTTCTGCTCAGCACAATTTTTGCAATGATAATAATATCGGGCGCTAGACTATCTCATATAGTCTCCATCTTCATATTTTTATCCTCATTATTTGCAAGTTTAATCTGGATTGCACCCTACAGAATGCAAAGATTGTTGTCCTTCATGGATCCATTCGCAGATCCAACGAATTCTGGATATCAGGTAGTCCAATCTTATGTGGCATTTGCAAAAGGAAAATTTTTTGGAGTTGGATTAGGCAATAGCTCTCAAAAGTTATTCAATTTACCTCATCAACATAATGATTTCATATTTGCTATTATTGCTGAGGAACTAGGGTTCGTTGGGAGCTTCATTGTAATTTGTCTTTTTGGACTTTTAATTTACAGTGCTTTTAGAATGCTAGAAAGAGCAAAAGATACCTTCTCAAAGAATTTAATCGCCGGGATTACGGTCATAACTTCTTTGCAAATTATAATAAATATTTCGGTTACCGTGGGACTAATGCCGCCAAAAGGGATTCCATTGCCATTTATAAGCTATGGCGGAAGTTCTCTGATTTTTACATTGCTTGCAATGGGATTAATCCTGGCTTTAGATAAGAAAAGGAAGTGAAAAGAATAATAATAGTTTTGGGAGCTACCGGTGGTCATATATTTCCTGGAATCTCCATTGCGGATACTTTAAAAAAAACGAACAAGGAAGTTGATATATTATTTGTCAACACTAGCAACCTAAATATCGGGCTCTCAGAGCTAAAACTAAATCATAAGTTGGTAAAAATTGATTCTCTGGGGTTTAAGGGAAAATCAATCATGTTGAAAGCAAAATCATTGTTTACATTAATTAAATCAATTATTCAATCAAATCAAATCCTCGACGAATTCAAAGCTGACGCAATAATTGGAACTGGTGGCTTCGTTTTTCTCCCCGTATGTTTAAGTGGATATTTGCGAGGTATTAAAACATTTGTTATAGAAGGAAACTCCGTGCCAGGATTGGCCAACAAAATAATTGCAAGTTTCTGCAAAAATATTTTTATAAGTTTTGAGGAATCAAAAAAATATTTTCCAAGAAAAAAATGTATAACAACAGGCTACCCGACGCGCGATTTTGGCATAACTACTTCCAAAAAGAAGAGATACGATTTATTAATTTTGGGCGGTAGTCAGGGATCTAAATCCCTTAACTCTAAAATGCTATTCGCCGTTGAAAATATATTAGAAAAAATCTCTGGTAATCTTACAAAAAGCAATGATACATTTTCTATTATTCATCAAACTGGCATCGCGGACCAAAAGAGGGTAGAAAACTCTTATGCAAATCTCAAGAAAAAGCATGCCTTCCTAGAATTTCAAACATTTGAATTTATTACAAATCTCGAAGATTTTTATCCTAGCACTAGAGTTTTAGTATCTCGCGCTGGGGCAAGCACGATAAGTGAAAGCCTTAGGTTCCCACTTTTTTCAATTCTTATCCCTATTAAGGATTCAACAAATAACCATCAACATTTGAATGCAGTAGAGCTGTCCAACAAGAAGCTTGCAGAAATCCATTTGGAAAGCCAAGAGAGTTCCGTTCTTTGTAATAAAATTATTAATTTTCTTTATAATGATGAAATAAGTTCGGTTTATCTAAAATCAAAGCAAAAAATACTTAAAGATAAAAATTCAGCAGAACAAATATGTGAAAAAATCCTGGAGATGCTTTGAAGAAGAAGAAAATAAATAAAATTCACTTTGTAGGAATTGGGGGCATCGGAATGAGCTCCCTCGCTCAATTTCTCTTAAACAAGAATTATACAGTCAGCGGCTCAGATGTCTCAAGAAATTCCTTAACAAACAAATTAGCAAGTAAAGGATGTACAATTTTTACAAAACATGATTCAAGCAATATTGATAATCAAGATTTAATAATTTGTTCATCAGCCATAGATAAGACAAACCCTGAGATACTCGAAGGGAAAAAGAAGAGGATTAAAATTATAACAAGAGGAGAGGCCCTGGGATTTTTTACAAAAGACAATAAGAATATATCAATTTCTGGGTGTCACGGAAAGAGCACAACAACCTCCATGGTTCATTTCTTGCTCAATAAGGCCGGGCTTAATTCAACATTGTTTCTTGGAGCAATAGATCGCAAGTTAAAATCTAACTTTTACTACGGCAATTCTTCACTTTGTGTTATTGAGGCGGACGAAAGCGATAACAGTTTAAATTATCTTAATTCATTTATTTCAGCGATAACCAATATTGACAACGACCATCTAGATTTTTACAAAACCAAGAAGAATCTCAATGACGCATTTAAAAGATTTGCAATTTCAGCAAAGTCAAAATGTGTGG
The DNA here is from genome assembly GCA_002730475.1 of Spirochaetales bacterium. Next base: position 19,503 of record PCAG01000014.1, read on the forward strand.
TTAATAATGACTGTAAAATACTAAAGAATTTGACAAAAAACATTACTTCCAAAAAAATAATAAAATTCGGGCAGCTTGATACCAAATCGAATGACTATTCTTTTAAAATCTTAAAAGATGTAGAAAAATCAAGATTTGCAATATTTAAAAGAGAACATCTTGTTGGTTTCTTTGTATCTAAATTAAGTGGTGAATATAATATTTACAATTCTGTGTGCTCAATAATTATTGCTTTAGAGATGGGTGTTAGTGTTGAGCAAATAAAGAAATCTCTGAGATTCTATACGCCTCCATCAAGACGATTCGAAACTATATTGAATACTAAGTCTCTGACAATCATAGATGACTACGCTCATCATCCTAGTGCTATTAAAGCAATTAGAAAAAGCCTAGGAGGATACTTTCAAAATAAAAATGTTATCTTAGTTTTTCAACCCCATAGATTTTCAAGAACAAAAATTTTGTTCAAGGATTTTATTGAGGAGCTCTCATTGTGGAAAAATGTATATTTAGTGGATATATATTCAGCATTTGAAAAAACCAATAGCATTTTGGACTCGGTGCACCTTTACAAAGAAATAAAAAAATCAAATAATAAAATTAAGTATTTTTCTAATAATGAGTTGTTGGTAGATAAAATTCTTTCTGAATCAAGAAAAAAAGACAGTTTAGTTATAACAATGGGAGCCGGGAATATAAGAGATGTCGGATCGAGTATCAAAAAAAGAATTACAAATTCTTGAAGATTTTCTTAAGCAAAGAAAAATCTCATTCATTAAAGATTATGATATGGGAGATTATTCTTCATGGAAAGTTGGTGCAATAACAAAGATTATAATTTTCCCCGACGATATTGATACATTTAAAGAATGTATTTTAGAGCTTAAGAGAACAAATATTAATTTTTTTATTACTGGTAACGCAACTAATACCTTGTTTCTTAATTTATTTAGGACCGTTATAATCAGTACAAAAAAATTAAAGGTAATTGAATTTGTTACAGAGGACGAACTTGTAGCTGATTGTGGCTGCCCATTGAATCTAATATTAAATAAATCGCTAGGAAAAGGTCTCGTAGGATTTGAGTTTTCTACGGGAATACCGGGCACCGTTGGTGGAGCGCTAATAACCAATGCCGGGGCAAATGGAGGATCAATATCAGATTGCCTGAAGTCAATTTTCTTTCTTAAAGATGATAAAGAAATCGAGGTTCTAAAAAATGAAATTCAATTTGACTATCGATGGAGCTCTATTAAGAAGAGCGATGTCATAACAAGAGCGAAGTTTAAATTACATAAGGGCAATGTAGCTTCAACTAAAGCAAAGATTGCCGCATATATTAAACACAGAAACGAAACACAGCCAGTCCAGTACCCAAGCGCCGGAAGTGTATTTATGAACGACGAAGAAGTTGCGGCAGGAAAACTTATAGAAGATTTAGGTCTTAAAGGTCTAACCGTTGGTGGGGCACAAGTATCAAACCTACATGCTAATTACATAATCAATACCGGGGGTGCTAGCGCTAATGATATTAGAGACTTGATTAATAAAATACAAAATGATTGTCAAGTAAGACGTGGTATCCATCTTAAGACCGAAGTAAGAATTGTAGATGAATAGAATAAGAAGATTTTTTTTAGTCTTTATAGCTATAACAGTAGGCCTTTACCTGTATTTTCCCGTTTTCTGCTTTGTGAAAGAAGTCAAAGTAGAAGGAAATGTGTTTGTTAGCAAAGATGAAATTATTCAGACATCCGAACTACTAGGAAAGCTGTTTACCATAATTAACAAGAAAGAGACGGAAAGGAAATTGTCATCAATTAAGATGCTTCGAGTTGTAGAATTCAAACAAGAAAATTTTGATAGCATTAAGATACATGTGCAAGAAAAAGAGATTATAATGCTCGGGCATATTAGAAATAAGATTGGTCATATCGATTCTGAGAACAACTTTATTGTCGACCTAAAGGATTATGTAGGAGTAAATTTTCCTATTTTTAATTCCGACTCCATACAGAATATAGAATTTGGGGTGGAAATTTTAAACTTATTAGTTGATGAGGGACTCTTTACCGTTAAAGAAATATCTGAGATTACCTATAATGAGATAATAGGGATTACTGTCTTTGTTTCGGACAATGTAAAAATCTATTTTGGTAAAAATGAGCTCAAAGTGAAAATAAAAAATCTAAAAAAAATTCTAGAGGGTGGGAGGCAAGAAACAGAGAAGCCCTGTTTCATCGATATAAGCAATATACGAAAGGGAATCGTAAACTACAAATGCAAACCACAAAAGGTATTGTAAATTATAATCTTTAGGATTATAATGGCTAAAAATGGCTGAAAATAATATCATAGTCGGGCTAGACGTTGGAACAACAAAAATTATGTGCTTGGTTGCAGAGGTTTCCGGTTCTGGTGACGTCGAAATAATTGGCGTAAACGAGCAACCCTCGAAAGGTCTTCAAAGAGGGATTGTATTAAATATCGAAAGCACAGTTAAATCCATTAGGCAAGCTATCGTAGACGCAGAGAAAATGGCAGGGACTGAAATAGCAAATGTTATTGTTGGAATTGCAGGTGGTCACATAAGAAGTATAAATGGGCATGGAATGATTACATTGCGCAATCGTGAGGTTACTAGAAAAGACTTAGATAGGGTTATCGAATCTGCCACCGCCGGAGCTCAACCCGCCGATAGAGAAGTAATACACGTAATGCCACAAGAATTTATTGTTGACGGTGAAAGAAAAATAAAAGATCCGGTTGGGCTATATGGAGTTAAGTTGGAAGCCAAGATTCATATGGTAACCGCTCAAGTTACACAAGCACAAAATCTTGTAAAATGTGTTCACCAAGCAGGTCTTGATGTCCAGTCTCTAGTGTTAGAACAAGTAGCATCAAGCGAAGCCGTGCTAACTCCCGACGAAAGAGACGTAGGGGTCGTGCTCCTTGATTGCGGTGGAGGAACAACGGATATAGCGGTCTTTTGTGACGGGTCGATTAAATATACAAGCAATATCACCATCGGTGGCGACTTTCTAGATAATGATATTTCTTTTGGTTTAGGGTCATCCAAAAAGGATGCAAAAGAAATAAAAGAAAGGTATGGAATTGCTTCGGCTGACTTAGTAGACCAAGATGAAGATATTAGAATAGACAAAATCGCTGGCTCTGGAAGAAAGAAAGTCAGCAAGGTAGAGCTAGCTAATATAATAGAGCCAAGGCTAGAAGAAATATTCACTATGGCTAGAAGAGAAATCATGAGATCAGGTTACTACGATATGCTTCCCGCAGGTTGCGTAATCACAGGAGGCTCGATGGCAATTGAAGGAGCTGACTATCTAGCTCAAAAAATTCTCAGTATGCCGGTCAGACTAGGACTCCCATCACAAATCTCCGGTCTTGAGGATCTTGTTTCTACACCTGCATGTGCAACAGGGGTAGGATTATTAATATGGGGGGCAAAGAACCAAGTAACTGGAAAAAATCAAAAAATCAGGATTAGAGAGGCCCAGGTCTTCAAAAGAGTCATGGCGACCATGAAAACGTGGTTCTCAGACCTTTTTTAATTAATCTTTTTTCTATCTTTTTTGTAATTTTGTTATATAATTATACCAAATATGGTATGCTGTCTTCGAAGTGCTACTATATATAGTTGTAGTTAGAGGTGTCAATTATGCCAACTTTTGAGTTCTCGGCCCAAAGTGGAGTTTCTGGTTCACAGAAGGAAAATCTATTTCAAAATTTAGGTGCTAAAATTAAAGTTGTTGGTATTGGTGGTGCCGGAGGAAATGCCGTCAATAGTATGATTGATGAAAATATTGGCGGAGTTGAATTTATAGCCATAAATTCCGATTTTCAAGATTTACAGCAATCCAAAGCACAGCGGATAATCCAAATAGGAAAAAACATTGCGAAAGGTCTTGGTGTTGGTGGAGACCCAGTCTTAGGTAGTGACTGCGCAAAAGCTGATCAAAATGATATCATGGAAGCCGTTCAAGGGGCCGACATGGTCTTTGTAACCGCCGGTATGGGTGGCGGTACTGGCACTGGCGCCTCGCCAGTGGTGGCAAAGCTAGCAAGGGAGTCCGGTGCGCTTACAATAGCTATTGTTACTAAGCCTTTTGAATTCGAAGCCGAGAAGAGATTAGTGCAAGCAGAACAGGGGATTAAAGATTTAACTCAAGAAGTAGATTCCATTATTGTAATTCCTAATGATAAATTAAATGAAGTACAACAAATAACTGGCATACTAGAATCGTTTAAGGCTGCCGATAATGTCCTTGCAAGAGCTGTTAGAGGAATAGCAGATATAATTGTCGGATCAGGTTTTATAAATGTGGACTTTGCCGATGTAAAAAAGATAATGCAGGAGAGTGGTGGCAAAGCTCTTATGGGCACGGGTGATGGAGAAGGGACTTCAAGAGCAGTTGAAGCTGCTGAGAATGCAATTACGAGCCCGCTTCTCGAAGACATATCTATCGATGGAAGCACCGGTATTCTTATCAACGTTACCGCTTCGAGCAATTTCACAATAGACGAACTCAATGAGGCCTGTAATCATATAAAAGCTAAGGCAAGCTCAGATGTCGAACTTATTTTTGGTTTAGTTATTGACGAGACTATGGGAGAAAAAGTAAGAATTACCGTAATTGCTACTGGTATCGATGGTAGTATGAAACGCCCAGTTCGAGAAATGCCGGTCGAAGAAGTCGAAGAAGATAAACATCAGGTAAGTTTCAATCTGGAAAGCGCTATTGATGACGAAACTTTATCTGACGAGCATGCATCAAATGGAAATGGTGATAGTAATGATCTCGATGACCACCATCCTTTAGGGGACGATGAACATTTTGAAATCCCTGCCTTTATCAGAAAACCTAAGAAATAAATTATTCTCCAATATGAATTATTGAGGCATCTTCCCATAAGGATTCTAGTTGAAAATATGCTCTGGTTTTTCTATGAAATATATGAATCAAAATATCTCCTAAATCAAGAACAATCCAGTCCCCATCGCTTAAACCTTCCACTCTAATTCGTATACTTAGTTCATCTTTTAATTCTTTTAATATGGAATCCGCCAAGGCTCTCACCCCTCTCTCAGAATTCGTGTGGGCAAGGACAAAATAGTCAGCGACGGACGATACTTTGCTCACATCAAGAATAGTTATATCTTCCGCTTTTCTCTCAAGTAATCCAAAGTAAATGGTCTCAACAATATCTAATGTCTTCATGAAAGATACAATTTATTATCAAAGATGTATTCAAAAATGCCCACAGGTAAGAACTTCTTTGCCTCACTATATTTCTTTTCCATGAACATGGTTTTTATTTCAGCAGAAGATATTGCTATCTTCTTTTTTAAATTATAAAGAACAACCATCTTTTCCGAAGGGTTTTTTAGAAAAATCTTTTCTTGATAAGTTCTTGATTTATAGAAATTTCTATTCTCTAGAAGCCATTTATTAACATCAGTCATATAAGGAGGTCTTATGGGGACAACAACATTAACCAACTCTTTTATTGCTTCTGGTTTATGCCAGGTTTGGAAATTTAAGAATTGGTCGCTCCCTAGAATAAAAAAAAGCTTTTCGTTTTTTTTATAGCTCTTTTTTATCTTATTGAGTGTATCAAAAGAATAATGAATATTATCCGGGGTACTTTCGAAATCAATTATTTCGTAATTAAAAGATTTGTGAATTGCAATATCAATCATGGCACACACGGATTCGAAACTGAGTTGCCTACCTTCTTTATAATGTGAATTTGCATTTGGTACAATTAAAACCTTGTCAATATCAAGGCCTTTTTGGATTTCATCCATCATGGATAAGTGCCCAATGTGTATTGGGTTGAACGTTCCGCCTATAATGCCTATTCTCATACTATTTGATTCTCAACATCAGGCATCTTCCCACCCATTTTACTTTGATTTCACTATTTTGATTAATTAAGAACTTAGTCCTTAAATTGTGAGTTAAAGATAGTCCCGCTTCTCCTAAAAACTTAGGAGAATAATAAATTATTAGTTCGTCCCATAGTTTGGATTCCAAAAAATTGGAAAAGATTTTTCCTCCTCCTTCTATAAGCACCCTCTGTATACCTAGAGAAGGTAGTTTCTTTAAAATCTTTTTTGGATCCAGTACGTCCAATGTAACAATCTCGCAACCCGCTTTTACCAATGCTTTAAACTTTTTCGAAGTTGGGGAAATTTTAGTAAAAATGATTGGGCGATTTCCACGGATTACAATCTTGCTTGTCAATGGAGTTCGTAAACAAGAATCCAAAACAATTGGTCTTGGTTGCTGGATGCTGTTCTTTCTGTTGCCTCTATAATTAAGTTGAGGGTTGTCCCGTATTATAGTATTCACACCAACGAGAACTGAGTCGAATTCTTTTCGTAATTCGTTAGCATGTTTTCGCTGAAGACGGTCTCCTATATTGTCATTATTGCCTCCAATGTCATAAATTTTTCCATCCATTGATGTGCAAATTTTTAGAGTTACAAAAGGTCTTTTTTTCTTAATCAAACTGGCAAAGCCTTTATTCAGCTCTTTGCTTTCTATTTCATAAGTACCAACCTCTGTTTCTATTTGGTTCTTTTTTAAAAACTTTATACCTCGTCCATTAACTTTAGGGTTCGGGTCTTTCATTGAAATTACAACTTTTTTAATACCTTTCTTCGCGATAAGCTGAGCACAGGGGGGTGTCTTTTTTTTGAAGTGACAACAAGGTTCAAAGGTAACGAACATTGTCGAATTGGCTACGGAGGAGCCTCGCTCTTCAGCATTGTTAATTGCATTCACTTCCGCATGAGAGCCACCAAATTTCTCGTGAAAACCTTTTCCTATAATTTTATTATTTTTTACTATAACTGCACCAACCATTGGATTAGAACCAGTTCTATTTAACCCCTTTTTGGCAAGCCGTAAAGCTGTTTTCATGAAATCAGTTTTTTTCATCACTATTGCAAATCAAATAAGGCTTTAGAAAAATTATCCGGGACAAAAGGAATTAAATCTTCTAAATTCTCTCCGATACCTATCAGTTTAATTGGTAAGTCGTAGTCATACGAAGCTGATATCGCAAAGCCTGCTTTGGATGTACTGTCTAGTTTCGTAATAACAATTCCAGTCAAATCAATACTTTTTTTAAATTTTTCTATTTGGCTTAATGCATTCTGACCTGACGTCCCATCAAGAACTAGTAAATTTTCTATAGGAGGTTTCCCGGTTTGTTTATGAATAACTTTTTCTATTTTTGAAAGCTCCATCATTAAATCATTATTCGTACCAAGTCTACCAGCAGTATCAACAATAATAACGTCTACATTTTTTTTTCTGGCATCTTCTATCGCCGAGTAGACAACACTGCTAGGATCTTTGTTGTCATTCGAAAAAAATTCAGCCCCAACTCTTTGTGCCCATACTTCGAGTTGGGCAATAGCGGCTGCTCTAAAAGTATCCGCTGCTACAATCATAACTTTTTTTTCAATTTCTGAAATAATCAGGTTCGCCAATTTACCAATAGTTGTTGTTTTTCCACTGCCATTAACTCCACTGATGACAAAAATTGAAATACCGCCAGGCTCAAAATTAATATTCAAATCTTCCCTACTTAGCATAAGAGAGATTTCTTTCTGTAGAACGCTTAAAAAGAATGTTTTATTGATTTCTTTATCCGTTTCCTGACTTTTTAAACCCTCTTTGAACTTTTCTATTATTCTTTCAGAAGAATTAAAACTCACATCCGACAAAATCAGAGTCTCGTGTAGTTCGTCTAAAGTGCTATCGTCAATAGTAACTTTAACTTTCCCACTATCACTCGTTGTAATCTTGTAAGAATCTCCCTTAAATACTTGTGTAATCGACTCGGTTATAGATTCTCGGGTTTTGACTAACTTGTCTTTTACGAAAGAAAAGAGGGATTTAGCCTTCTTAAACATATGATTTTATTCTGTCATCATTTAATTTAATTATCAATAATATTAATTTTTTAATTAGTCTTTATTGATTTATAATTAAGTCTATCTTTAATGAAAAATGATTTTGTTCACCTACATCTACATTCCCAATATTCGCTCCTTGATGGAGCAATAAAGTTCGAAGGGCTTTTTGAGGAAGTGGCAAAGCAGGGGATGTCTGCAGTAGCCCTAACGGATCACGGAAATTTGTTTGGTGCATATGAATTCTATAAAAAAGCAAAAGCAAACAATATTAAGCCAATAATTGGTTGTGAAGTTTATATAACACAAGATCTTAACAAGAAAACTCCGGATAACAACAAAACGCACCATTTAACAGTTCTTACCGCGAATATGCAAGGGTACGAAAATCTTTGTTCGTTGGTCTCTACTGGATACCTAAAAGGGTTTTATAGGAAACCAAGGATAGACAAGAGGATTCTCTTCGAAAAGAATAGTGGCTTAATTGTCTTAAGTGGCTGCTTGAACGGTGAAGTTTGTCACAATATTTTAAAAGGTAAGAAAGAAGAGGCGATAAGAGTAGCAAGTGAATATAAGGATATATTTAGGGATAGATACTTTCTAGAAATTCAAGGGACCCGCCTCAAAGAACAAGAAAGAGTTAATTCCGTGTTGAAAGAAATGAGTTCAAAACTTAAGATACCACTCGTAGCAACAAACGATTGCCACTATTTAACTAAAAACGATTTCGATTCTCACGATGCTTTACTTTGTATACAAACAGGTTCTTTAGTTAAAGAGGAGAAAAGGTTTCGTTTCAATGGAAACGAATTCTATCTAAAATCTAGAGATGAAATGGTAGATGCGATTGGCAATAATCAAGAAGCATTAGAGAATACGTTACTGATAGCCGAAAGATGCAATGTTGATTTAAATCGAACTGATTATCGACTTCCCAAGATAAACACAAAAGACGATATAAATTTTGATGGAATAGCCGAAATGGTACATGCATCATTAGATAAACAAATTCGAGACAAAACTATTTCTTCAACAGAAATAGAATTATATAAAGAGCGAATATCTCATGAACTATCGATAATCGAAAATATGGGTTTTCAAGGATATTTTTTGGTTGTATCTGATTTTATAAAATATGCAAAAGAAAAAAGAATTCCTGTGGGACCAGGGAGAGGAAGTGCCGCGGGAAGTCTTGTCGCATATTTATTAGATATTACTGAGGTAGATCCAATTAAACATGATTTGATTTTTGAAAGATTTTTAAATCCTGAAAGAATTAGTATGCCAGATATAGATATAGATTTTTGTGGTGATGGAAGAGATGACGTAATAAGATATGTAACAGAGAAATACGGCGAAGATAAAGTAGCACAAATTGGTACTTTTGGCACTATGTCATCTAAAGCAGTAATAAAAGATGTTGGTCGAGTCCTTGGCTTTAGTTTTGCAGATGTTGATAGATTAACGAAGCTAATCCCTTCGTTCCGGGGTAAAGTATATGGACTTAACGAATGCTACAAAAAGGTTAAGGAGTTTAAACAATTAGTAAAATCCACTAATCAGTTTACCGAGCTTTATAATCTAGGTGTCAAACTAGAAAACTCAGTAAGACATTCGTCCACACACGCTGCTGGAGTCGTAATCTCAAATGAGTCACTTGATAAAACGATTCCACTATTTAGAGGATCGAAAAACGAAACAGTAACGCAATATGACATGACCGCGATAGAAGAACTAGGATTTGTAAAGTTTGATTTCTTAGGCTTGAAGACTCTTACGGTAATAAAAATTGCAAAAGGATTTATCAAGAGTAAGAATCCGAATATTGAAGAGGACATAAAGTTTGCCAACTTAAATGATCCAAAGGTCTACAAGGTGCTGTCAAAAGGACTAACCAGAGGAATATTTCAAATTGAATCCAGCGGAATGAAAGATGTGTTGAACAATTTAAAGGCTAACAAATTTGAAGATATAGTTGCTTTGTTAGCTCTATACAGACCTGGTCCTTTAGATAGCGGTATGGTTGATGAATATATCCTCAGAAAAAATCGGAAGAAAAAAACAGACTACCCAGCACCTGAACTGAAAGAGATTCTGCAAGAAACTCACGGGCTTTTTGTATATCAAGAACAAATAATGAAAACGGCATCAGTGCTTGCAAATTTTTCTTTGGGAGAGGCAGATCTTTTGAGAAGAGCAATGGGAAAGAAAAAAACGTCTGAAATGTTGGCCCAAAGAGAGAGGTTCCTTTCTGGGGCAGAATCAAATAATTTTTCCCCCAAAATTGCTCATGAAATTTTTGATACCATGGAAAAATTTGCAGAATACTCCTTTAACAAAAGCCATAGCACCGCCTATGCCATAATAACTTTTCAAACGGCATTTCTAAAAACATATTATCCATGTGAATTTATGGCAGCGCTTATGACCACAGAGATAAATACATCGGATAAAATTGTTTCAAATATAAGCGAATGCAAAGAAATGGGTATCGAAATATTGTCACCCGACATCAATGAGAGCGGGTCAGGTTTTACACCAATCGATAATTCCATAAGATTTGGATTGAGTGCAATTAAGAATTTAGGCATCAATATCGTTAACAACATTATAAAATCACGAGATGGCTCAAATAAATTCTTGAATATTTTTGAATTTTTATCATTAATGGATTCCAGAAAGATGAACAAGAAAAGTCTTGAGAGCTTGATTAAATCAGGAGGGTTAGATTGTTTTAACTACAGTAGAGCTACTCTATACAACAATATGGAATTGTTGCTAAGTTATGTAGGCCACAACAATAAAGATAAAGATGCAAGCCAAGAGACTTTGTTTGAATTAGACGAGGTTATCGCGGAGCCTCCTTTGGAAGAATCAAAGGAATGGCTACCTCACGATTTGAGTAAATATGAAATAGAGATTCTTGGATATCCAGTTAAAATTAATCCGCTAGAAATATGTCAACATAAATTGTCACAAATAAATTACAGGAAAATATCCAACATTAAACTTGAAGATGAAAAGGCTGCGGTGACAATCGCGGCTTTTATCTCATCTATTAATATCAAAACTTCCAAAAGGAACTCAAAGAAGTATGCCATAATCAATCTTGAAGACTCATCTGATGTACTAGAGGCAATTATATTTAATGATGAATTTGAAAAATATGAATCCAGATTGATCGTAGGTATGCCTCTCTTGTTAACAGGGATGGTTGAAAAAACCGATGAGAATACTAAATTAATTATTAATTCTTTTAATGAGACAGATGCAGTACAAATTATTAATGACGTACCGGTGCCAATTAAAATTAATCTTAAGAACGATATTTCATTAAAGCAAGCGAATAACCTTAAGGCTATTTTTAATAAATATCCGGGCGAAAGCCCTATCCGGATATCCTTCAGAGAGAACGGGCTAAAAGCAACAATATCAGTGAACGATTTTAAAGTCGACAACTGCAAAGAGCTGCATGAAGAAATCTCAAGGACCGTTGGTAACAACTAAGTATTATTTCTTATTAATTTTGTTTATAACTTCCTTCACTTTCTGAGGATTGCTGGTGGAGATAAAAATTTCTTGGTTCGAATTCCCAGACGTAGCATTTAACTTGCAACCAACTAATATTTCCCCTAATCCTTGATAAATCTCTCTTCCATATGTAACTTTTAAGTTTTCTCCTTTTCCTTTTCCAACCTTTATTGCTCCAGGGGTTATCAGATTAACACAATCGATTGGCTCTATAAATTTTTCCAAAAAGCTATCCAGATTTTTAATCCTAGAATGCTGTTGTTTGATTTTCCCTTTTCTGTGTTTTTTTATCGCCATTTTAAAGACTTTTCATTTTATTACTAGCTAGGGTTGCCGTTGTCTTAAATTTGATATGAAGGAAAATTCCAAAAAGAACTAATAAGTCTGTCGGATAGGGCGTATATTCCGTTAAATCAGTAACTATTCTAGGATTAACTGAAATAGTGATAAGAATCCATAAAATAAATA
>PCAG01000015.1 GCA_002730475.1 Spirochaetales bacterium
CTGTATTTTTTGGAGAAGCCTTACCAAAAACTCCTTGGGATTCCTCTGTAGACAAGTGTAAAGATACCAGCCTTATGATTGTTATCGGGTCGTCATTGCAGGTCTCTCCAGCAAATAGCCTGCCTGATGTTGCTCTTAAAACGGGCTCAGAGCTTGTAATAATTGATTTAATGGATACCCCATTTGACTCAAGATCGACATTGTTAATCAACGAAAGAGCCGTTTTGGTTGCAAAATTATTAGAAAAAAGGCTGAGACTATAGGGCCTGAGGCACCCTTTGTCTCCTTAAAGGGAGAAGGAGGTCTGAGTAAAACTAAACCTTTCAAAACACTAGGAAAATCAATCAATTTTTAACAAAAAAGTGATTGACTATTTTATGCATATTTGCTTTAATATTAATAACGGGGTGTAGGGACTACAAGTGGGTTCCTCCACTATTAATCTACCTAAATACGCAAATTCACTAAAGGAGGTCTCTAACGATGCCAAGTCATCAAAATGTAGACACTAAGTACTGGCAGTTACAGCCAGACGAAATTCCAGCATCGCCAATGGAAAGAGACATTAATACATGGATTATCGGCAACCCTGCTGATCCTCTATGGGATATTGACGTTCTTCCTTTGACGTATTCTGATTCACGATGGAACGCTTTTGTTATCGATGTGCCTGCCGAAACACGACAAAGACTATGTCCAAACCCACCATTAACAGTATGGGACGGTGAAGACGCAGAACTTGTTGAGTATTGGTATGTAAATCACGTTAACACAATGCTTGGTCCATATCTTGAGTTTGGAGTAACAATCTCTGCAACTCACACTGATTCAAAAGGTAATACATGGAAAGCTGGTTACTATCCATATATGTATCTAACAGGTGATGCACCTGTTGATGCGGGCCGTGTTTTAGGATTCCCTAAAAAAATGTCCTACATCAGAATCACTGAGCATGGCGGCGAAAAAGGAAACGACTACTTTGGCTTTTCAATGTCAAGAAACGGTTACCTTTTAACTGCACAGCAAGGTAAATATGATGATGCCGATGTCAAACCACCATATTTCTATGGAAAAACTGACTGGGGTAAATTCAACATGAAGGTTGACACACGTCCTGACGTGGCAAGTTCAGAATGGCAGCTAACTTATCTACCATCTAAACTTCCAGCCGCATTTAACATCGAAGGACACAGATTCCAAGTCAAACCTGAGTTCACAAGGACTGCTTCTGGCGACTCCATTGATTGGTTCGCACAAGCAACTCCATTTGACAACATGGGTGCTGAGGTAAAGGTAAACGAAATTAAAGGTTTAATTTCATTTACTTTCGATCTTATCATCCCAGTTCCTGAAGTCTGCTGGACTGAAACATACGAAAGACCAGCAAGCTACAGAGGGTACGCAACACCATATCAGTATGGTTTAAGACAACAGTTCCCAATTCACCAAGGTGCGTAAGGAACATTAATTAATTTAGGAGGAAATAAACATGGGAAAACATGCAAATGAATATAGCTATCCATGGTTAGAAGAAGGCGAAGTACCACCGCTACCACTTGATAGAGATAGAATTCACATTATCTCTCAGGGTGTTGCCGATCCTGTTTTTGACTATGATATTGTCCCTTTGACTTATACAGAAAGCCGTTGGATGGCTTATGTTGTTGAAGCTGACGAAGCTAACTTAAATGCTATCATTCCTGAGCCCGTTCAACTTCATGATCCAATTCTTGAATTCTGGTACGTTATACACAGAAATACAATGCTTGGACCATATATGGAGTTTGGCGTAACTGCCTCTTCGACAGTTAAAGGCCAAGACGGTCAGGTATGGAAGGGTGGATATTATCCATATATGTACCTTTCAAACGACTCACCAATTTTTGCTGGTAGAGAACCATTCGGGTTCCCTAAAAAAGCCGCTTATATCGCAGCTTTTGAACATGGAACAAACGATAACTACTTCAACATGTTAATGGAAAGAAGAGGTTATGTATTCCATTCAGCAAACGGTCGTTATTCAGACAAACCAACTCCCCATAAACCAACATTCTACGGTAAAACAGATTGGGGTAGATTGAACTACAGAATTACAACTTATCCAGACGTAACACGTAGTAGACACCAAGTTACTCATCTTGGTTCCGAGTTACCACCACAGTTTGGAACAGGACACAGATTCCAATTGGATCCAAGTTCTGTAAGAACTGCAACTGGCGAAGATGTAAGAGCATGGTATCTAGCTGGTACACCTTTTGACTTCATGGGAGGTCAATTAGGCAATGTGACTGTTCACGGTTTGATTTCGTTTACATTTAACTTAATCATTCCACCAGCGTCGATTATATGGGAAAGAACCGTTGAGAGGGATCCTGCAAAGGATTTCAATGCACTATTATTCTCAACACCTTTCAAATATACAATGAGACACAGATTCATGGTGCCAATGTATCCAGGTGCTTAAGAGCAACTGGTAATTTTAGGGCTCTTTTTCGGAAGAGCCCTATCTTTCTTAAAACCTCATTTCATGATAGATTAATTCAATGCGTGAATCTCTTGCCCTTATAAATGGTGAGCTTATAAAGGCGAAAAATTCTTATGTTAGAGAAAATCCGGGAACCCTTGAGCCACTTGAGAAGGTCTCGTTAGTTTCAAAAGATGAAATTGACCAGGCTTGTCAATCTGCACACCGGGCTTTTGATGTTTGGTCCAAGACTCCGGGAAATATTCGAGGAAACATATTATTTAAAATAGCGGAAACAATACGGGATCGTTCCAACTACTTAGGCTCAATCAACACTGAGGAGACGGGAAAACCAATTAAAGAAAGTACCCTTGTGGAAATAGCGGGAGTGGCTAGAACTTTTGAGTACTATGCAGGGCTTGCATCGAAGATTCATGGTAGCTCACAAACATTAAACAACGATCTTGTTTCTTTGACCATTAAAGAACCTGTAGGAGTTATTGCACAGATACTGCCCTGGAATTTTCCCATGCTCTTAGCCTCTTGGAAAATGGCCCCTGCTCTTGCTTCAGGATGCACCATGGTAATTAAGCCGTCGGAGCTTACACCGCATGGAACCCTTGAATTAGCAAAAATTTGCGAAGAGTGTGGCCTTCCAAGCGGGGTCATCAATGTATGTCCTGGCAAAGGAGAGGAGGCCGGAGATGCTCTTATCAAAAACAATCTTGTTTCAAAAATTTCATTTACCGGTTCAACGGCCGTTGGGAAGTTAATAGTAGAAAATAGTGCCCACAACCTTCCTCGACTATCTTTGGAACTAGGGGGAAAAGCTCCAAATATAGTTTTCGATGATGCCAATATTGAGTCTTGCTTGGAGGCAAATCTACGTGGAGGCTTTTTTAACCAGGGGGAGAATTGCACCGCCGTAACGAGGTTGCTCGTACATAAAAAAATTTATAAGACATTTAAGAAAAAGTTTGTTGAAAAAATTTCAATGATTGTTCAAGGAGATCCATCCAAAGAAGAAACTGAGATTGGAGCCCTTATTTCAAAAGACCATTTCGATAGAGTTCTGAAATATGTTGAGGCTAGTGTTAATCAAGGCGGAAAAATACTATTGGGAGGAGAGCCAAATAAAAAATTGCAAGGCCACTATTTTCTCCCTACGCTTATTGAGATTGATTCTAGAGACAATATTTTATTTAAAGAGGAAGTTTTTGGCCCGGTTGTAGCAATTATGCCTTTTGAGGACGAAAGAGAGGCTATTAGCCTAGCCAACGATACCAGTTATGGTCTAGCTGGAGGTATATGGACACAAGATATTTCTAGGGCGATAAGAGTATCAAGAGAGGTTAACTCTGGCTATCTATGGATTAATACATATGGCGGCATTATCCCGGAAACACCATACGGCGGCTTTAAACAGAGCGGTGTTGGAAAAGAGTTAGGCCTAGAAGGATTGGACGAGTACTTGCGGATAAAGAACATAAGTATATTCACTGGCGACTCACTTCCTCAGTGGTATGGAAAAAAATAGTCCGAAATTACTAAATATCTTCAGATTTATACGGGAAGAGCTTGGAAAAGGTGCCGTTTCGTCGTATTAAATGGAGAGCTGCAGCCCAGCGAGTGGTTAATCCCCTAAAAAAAAGGGCCGATTGAACAACCGACCCTTTAAAAAATTTAAATAAGTTTCCTTTCCTCTTAGAAAAGAACCCCTTTTGTAAGCATGTTCATTCCAGGAATCAATAAAGTTATAAATGATTCTGCAATAAATAAATATGCCAATAGGGTTCCAAGTGCTTTACCTTGTGCAAGAACTAAGAAAGCAACTAGAGTAAGAACTGCCCATGCAATGTTGAACAGACCTAGCTCCATCGCTCCAATGCCAATGAAGAACTGTCCGTACCATAGGAAAACTATGGTAGCAAAAAGACAATACCAACCAAGGCCTTTGCCGTCATGCCCAAGTGTAAACACACCAAAGGCGATGACATAGATCAAAGCAAAAACTGAAACCAGTGCAGTACTAGCCGCACCGTCTGGGCCAAGCCCAGCTCCAGTAAATGCCGCGACAAGGATCAGAATGGCGACAGCACCATTAAGCATACCAACTTCTTTTCCGCCGGTTTTGCCTAACAGAGTCATGCCATTCAAAAAGAATACGAAACCTACTAGTAAAAGTACATATCCTAGCATATACCGATACCTCCTTTTGTAAGGTTACTTAGGATTTTAATATACTTGCTTAAGTAATGTCAACACTTTTTTATTAAAATGCGAGAAATAGGCACATCTAAGTAGCCTATATTGTTGGATTTTTATAAAAATAGGCCTAATTAAGCGTCTTTTCTTTGTACAAGAATGACCCAAATGCCCTTTTGTACCACATCACCGGATTGATTAACCACGTTAACCTCCCAGTTTAGGAAGCCCATATTGGGCCTTTTGTGCTCTTTCTTCTCAACAAGCTTACGATTTATCTTTATTGTATCCCCGGGTTTAACCGCCCCCGAAAATCTCCAGTCTTGCAAACCCATAAATGCAACTGTGGCCAATCGCGGCATAGTAAACCAAAGTCCTGTTGCAATTGAAAGCACACACATGCCGTGAGCAACTCTAGTGCCGAAAACGGTATTCTTTGCGAACTCTTCGTCAATATGCATGTTATTAAAGTCCGCCGAAAGACCAGCAAAGTTAACCACGTCTGCCTCTGTTATTGTCCTACCGCTTGACTCATGCTCTGTACCGTCGGCTACGTCTTCGTAAAATAATTTGTCATCCATTTTCTTGCTCCCTACTATACTGGTTTAAACTTCGCAAATGTAACCTCTTCGGTTGCGTCTTCAAAAACAACTTCAACTTCCATTCCTATTGTGACGCTTTCAGGATCACACTCCACGATATTTGACATCATCTTCACGCCATCATCAAGGTCAATTAGTGCCACCACGTAAACCTCACCTTTATACGCTTTTGTTGGCCCCATATAATGTACGGAGTAAGTCCAAACCTTACCCTTGCCAGTAGACTCAACCCAGTCAAAATCCATGTTGACTGATCCGGGAAATGGGCTAATTGCCCTAGGATAAAAAAAGACCCGTCCTGTTTCTTTACACTTTGGTAGCAACAGCTTGTGCTCTTTTGTTCCATCCCAAAAAGGCTTAGTTTCAGGTCTAAAATCTGGTAGGGGTTTTTGATATTCTGTTTTTTCTTCTGACATTTTTATCTCCTAATTGCAAATGATTTCTAACTTAGAGGTTCGTTTCCTAAAATAATAGTGCTATGAGCTGATACGATACCACCGTTCCCGTGAACCAAGGCCGTATTTGGATTCTTAACCTGCCGCTGACCAGCCTCTCCTCTTAATTGCAAGACGGCTTCGACAACGTGGTGCATAGCACCTAAGTGAGCTTGAGAAAGCAGCCCTCCATGTGTATTCAAAGGAATGTCCGCGTCTTTATGGAGTCTTCCCTCAAGAGCCGCGGCTCCTGCCTGTCCCCTAGGAACAATGCCGAGACCTTCCAGCTCTAACAGTGTTGTAATTGTGAAACAATCGTAAAGAAACGTTAAATCGACATCTTTATTTGTCATACCTGCAGTTTTAAATGCTTTTTGACCGGATGCCTCAATTGCTCCATATATTTGATCTAAGTCGGCACACGAGGTTAGGTATTGGTGAGAAAAACCCTGACCCATTCCGTGTAAATAAACGGGGTCTTTTTTTAACCCCAACTCTTTTGCTTTTGCGTTTGTTGTAACAATAAATGCGGCACCGCCATCAGATACAATTGAGCAGTCAAATTTAGTTAAAGGTGACGCCAACAGTCTGGTGTTCATAATATCGTCTAGGCTTAAGTCGTCTTTGTTCATGGCGTTCTCTTTTAGTTGCGCATGTTGTCTCATTGTTACGGCTACTGAGTGTAGATGTTCTCTCTTGCCTTTGGATTCATAGAGGTACCTCTGAGCCATCAAGGCATAGCCTCCTGGCGTTGTTAGACCAAACGGGTACTCAAATTCTCCATGACACATTTCTCTAATTAGCGCAATCATTCCCGCCGACGATATACCAGAAAGAGTGTTGTCGCCTCTTACACACAAAACAACCTCGGCTTGACCAGAATTGATGGCCATTGCGGCCGCGGCCGTCATCCACACGGCGGTAGCCCCGCCTATTGCAACTGACTCAAAATACTTGGGATTTATGCCTATATAGTCTGCAAAAGTTGTACAGTGCATAAAAGTTTCTTCAACTAAGGAGAAAGCAGTTATTACCCCGTCTACATCAGACTTTTGAATTCCTGCATCCTCTATTGCTAGTTTGGATGCCTCAGATAGAAAATGAAAAGAACTTTTCCCAGGAATTTTTCCTTGCGCAGTCTCACCGACACCTACAATGCCGATTTGATTTTTCTTGAGTAATTCTCTTGTGTCCTCAATGTTTGGTATTTGCGTACTCATTATGAATCTCCTTGACTTTCCTTTTTTAGCTTAACAAAAATAATTTAAATTCCAAGTTCTTTAGCAATAATAACATGTTGAATTTCAGATGTACCTTCGGTGATAGATGACAATTTAGCATCTCTATAAAACCTTTCGGCTGCATATTCAGTAGCATAACCGTAGCCACCTAATACTTGTACACCTTCGCTAGCACACCATTGAACAACTTCTGCGGAATATAGTTTTGCCATTGAAGCTTCTTTAACACAAGGCCTTCCGTTGTCATAAAGCCATGCAGCCTTATATCCTAAAAGTCTGGCGGTTTCAATTTTCACGGCCATTTGTGCTAGTTTGAAACTGATAGCTTGAAATTTATTAATAGGTCTTCCAAAAGCTTCTCTTTCTTTAGAGTATTGAAGAGCATATTCAAAAGCTGCCGTAGCTAGACCAACGCTTTTAATGGCATGAGATATTCTTGCGGCAATCAATGTTTCCATCAATGCCTGAAACTTTCCCTCTTCTTCTCCAAGCAAAGCATTTTTGGGTAATTTACAATTTTCGAAAACTAGTTCGGCAACATCGGAAGATCTATGCCCTAATTTATGAATTTTTCTTGAGACTTCAAATCCAGGAACATCTTTGTCTACAATAAAAATGCTTATACCATTCTTTCTATCTTCTTTGTTTGTATACGCTGCAACGATAACATAATTACAAATTACTCCATTTGAACACCATGTTTTTGTCCCATTTAATACCCAGGAATCCCCATCTTTTATTGCGTTTGTTTTAATAGCCCTAGCATCAGTTCCTGCGTTAGGTTCAGTGATAGCTAACGCACCAATCATTTCACCTGCTATTGAAGGGGCGAGATATCTTTCTTTTTGTTCATCAGTCCCAAATTTTGATACAGGCAAAGATCCCAAATCAACATGGGCAGCTACCCCTTTAGCAATACCAGCACAAGTTTTGCCAAGTTCTTCAGCGAGGATACATTGTGTAACCTTGTCTAGACCTAGTCCGCCATATTTTTCTTCAAAGCAAATTCCAAGCAAGCCCATTTCGGCCATCTTGGGAAATAGTTCTAGTGGAAACGATTCCTTTTTTTCTGCTTCTTCAACTAGCGGGGCAACTTCTTCCTTGCAAAAGGTCCTAATTGCGTCTCTCATCATGTTTTGGTCTTCTGAAAAGTCAAAGCATAAACTCATTAGTTCCCCCCCACGAGGAGCATTATTGGTAATTTAAACCCAATTATTATAGCAGAGCGCCTCCTATATCGCAAAAAAAAACTTTAGTTTTATTTGAGTTTTTAGCCACACCAAAATATATTTAATTTAGATGACGAAATGAAAAAAAAATTAGAATTACTTGATGATACTATTTGTGCCATTTGTACACCTTCTGGAGTGGGGTCAGTCTCAGTTATTAGAATAACAGGGCCAGCCTCCAAAAAAATTGCCACAGATTTATTTAGATTACAATCTGGCAATGCGCCTCTAGAGCACAGAAGAACCTACGTAGGAAACATAGTATATAGAGAAAGGGTGGTTGATGAATGCATGTGCGTATTCTTTGAGTCACCTAATTCGTTGACTGGACAAGATGTTGTCGAGTTTCACACACATGGGGGCTCCATTGTGCCCAACATGGTATTAAAAAGTATCTTGGACCATGGAGAAGCACGAGTGGCAGAACCGGGAGAATTTACTTACCGATCTTTCATCAATGGTAAAATAGATTTGTTAAAAGCGGAGGCTATTTCTTCTTTAATTAATTCTCAATCTGAAGCTGCTGCAGCCTGTTCTACGAACAACATTTCTGGCGCTGTCACAAAAAAATTCAATAATCTTAGTAAGTTAGGTCTCAATCTTTTGGCGGAGGTTGAAGCCAGGATCGATTTTCCGGAAGAGGAACTTCCTGAATTTAACACCAAAATGATATTAAAAGAGTTTGATAGTCTAATCCGGGAATCGGGCTCCCTGTTAAGGACGTACGACCTGGGAAAACTTGTTGTAGATGGTTTGCGTGTTTTAATCTTGGGGGAACCTAACGTTGGAAAGTCGACGCTTTTAAATTCTTTAATTGAGGAGGAGAAAGCAATTGTTGCGGATACACCTGGGACAACAAGAGATATTGTTGATTCAGAAGTCTTTGTCAATGGTACAAAGATTATTTTCTCAGACACCGCCGGTATTCGAGTTACTACAGATGAGGTTGAAAATATTGGAATTGGCAGAGCTAAAGACAAAATACTTTATTCTGATCTTGTTTTAATTGTTATAGATAAAAATATTGATTTTAGCTCTGCTGACAAGCTGTTCAACTTTGTTCCACGTGAAAAAACTCTGTATATTTTAAATAAATCTGACTTGTACCCCCCCGATAAAAAATGGAAGCTCGAAAAACAACTTGATAAAGAAAATATTGACTATATAAGGGTTTCTGCAAAAGATCGAACCAATATCGGGCTATTAACGGATAAACTGTTGGGATTCGGCAAAATAAATGATTTCCTAGGGTCAACCGAGGCTTTGTTGACGACGGAAAGGCAGGTTGAGCATCTTAAAGAAGGAATCTCCAATCTTAAAAAAGCCTTAGTTTTATTTAATGAGAGCGCTCCTATGGAGATTGTATCCATCGAAATTCGAGAGTTTTTGAATAATATTGGAAAAATAACAGGTGACATATCAAATGAGGATGTTTACGATGCCCTATTTTCGAAATTTTGCATTGGCAAATAAAATACAAAATCAAATTCTTTAATGATTTCGCGGAGTTACGAAACACCCCCATGGCTTTATCAACAATTTTCCACAGTATGTTAATATCTTTATTAACAATTAGATCAAAAAGATGAGAAATCTGAAAAAAAAATGTAGTATAATGGGAGAGTTATGCATATATGTTTATTTCATTAAACAAATTAGAAAAAATTTTATCAACCAAACTTGATATTGCGAAGACAAGAGGTGCCCTTACGATGGCCGGACTCGAAGTTCAAGATGTAATTCACTACAATTTTGAAGATATAGATGAAAAAATTATAGTTGCCAAAATAATCTCGATTGATAAGCATCCTGATGCTGACAGATTAACGGTATGCAAGGTTGATAATGGTAAAGAGTCTCTTCAGGTAATTTGTGGCGCGGATAATATCAATGTAGGCAACGTGGTACCGCTGGCAACGATTGGCGCCAAACTCAACAAATCAGATAAACATCCTGAAGGCTTAAAAATAAAAGAAGCTAAAATACGCGGAGTCGAATCTTTTGGAATGCTGTGCTCACTAGATGAATTGGACGTGAACCATTCTTCGAGTGACGGCATATTTATACTACCTTCTGAATTAAAAATTGGTTCAAAGCTTTGTACCAACAAAGGACTGGAAGACTATGTGCTTGATGTATCAATAACTCCCAACAGGGGAGACTGCTTAAGCTTTTATGGAATAGCTAGAGAGCTCTCGGCTATTTTAAAGCTACCTTTTTCTGACCAGTTGTTAAATTTAGATGACAAACAATATAAATTAGTAGAGAAGATTAATGAATTATCAGTTGATATTAATTCTGAGGATGCTATCCGATATTCTTTAATAAAGATAGAAGATATAGTTGTTGTCGAATCTCCTTTTTGGATAAAAGATCTTTTGTCCAAATTGAACACTAACTCCATAAACAATGTTGTTGATTTAAGTAATCTGTTCATGTTTTTAACCGGACATCCTATACATATTTTTGATTTTGATGAAATTGACGGAGATGTTATTCGTATCTCTAACGATGTCGATGTTGCTTTTAAAACCTTGGATGGCAATGTTCGCGACACTAAGAATCATTTAACAATTGCAGATGCCAAAGGACCCATAGCCTTGGCCGGCATTATTGGTGGCGAGAGAGCTAGCGTTACTAACAAGACAACAAATATTTTGTTAGAGTGTGCTTCTTTTGACCCGTCCACTATTCGTTCAAACTCCAAGTCTCTTAATGTGTCTACCGAATCGTCCTATAGATTTGAAAGAAGAGTTTCAGAATATTTGGTAAAAAATGCATTACTTTTTGCTGCTGAGTTGCTAGTCTCAATTTGTGGAGGAAAAATAATTAAAGAATATATAGACACCAACCCTACTCTGAAAGATGGCCGACTTATAGAGCTTAATTTAGATAAAGTTTCTAGAACACTAGGCCTGTCTATAGCGAAGGAAGAGGTAGTACGGATTCTAGCTTCCTTATCTATAGAGCAAACCTCTGAGAATGGCACTACGACTGCCTTTAGTCCCCCTAGTTACAGGTTTGATTTAGCCAATGACTATGATCTTATTGAAGAAGTTGCAAGAACTGTCGGTTTAGATTCAATACCTGCGACATTTCCAAGAGTCCCTTTAAGAGAAAAAATATTGAACCCGTTCCCAGACTTAAGAGATATCTCATCCAAGGCGAGAGAGCTCTTTTCGCTCGAGGGTTTCTCTGAAGTAATAAACTACAGTTTTACCGATGACGAAATTGCTTTCCCAAATCTAAACAAACTTGCAATTATGAATCCACACTCGCAAGATGCTAAGTTTTTGAGGACTAGCCTAATTCCATCTCTATTAAAAAATGCGGTATACAATCTTAATCGTAATTCTGAGATATTTAAATTTTTTGAGATAGGAAATACTTTTACTAAAGATGGTTCAAACCACGGTCAACACATGGAAATCGGTGTAATTTCTTCCCACGAACCTTCGAACCCTCTTTGGAAGAAATCAAAAGAGGATTTTTTTGACCTAAAAAACTCATTGCTGAAACTATTTGCCGGACTAAGACTAGACGTTCGAAAAATCGCCTTCGATTCACAATTACCTGCCGACTATAACAAGATTCTTCATCCTGGCAAATCATCGATGATTTATTTTGAGGATTCTTTAGTTGGATATATAGGAGATTTGCATCCAGAAATTTCTGGACAGTATGGAATTGAGAAAGGGGTAATCTTGGCCGGTATTTTTGTTGACCAAATTGCCAAGTTAGACAAAAGCGTAAAAACAATGCGTCCATTTGGAACCTTCCCTTTTATTCAAAGGGACTTGTCAATAATTATTGATAAGAATGTACAGTCTCGACAAGTAATTGAAGTAATAACCTCACTGACTTCACCAATCATTAAGGACACTTTCGTGTTTGATTTATTTCACGATCCAGAATTAGGAGATAACAAAAAAAGCCTATCTTTATCTGTAATTTTTGGTGCAAACGATAGAACATTGCAAGACGATGAAGTCTCATCCATATTCGATAAGGTTGTAGTTGGTCTAAAAAAAGAGGTTGCCGCGGAAATTAGGGAGTAAAAATGACAAGAAAAGATTTAACAAACATGTTACACAAAACACTTGGTCTCAATTTTAAAGAGTCTGGAAGAATAGTTGATAAATTTTTTGATATTATCGTTAAGAATCTGGCTGCTGGTAAGGACGTTAAACTTCCCAAGTTTGGCTCGTTAAAAATACAAGATAGAGAATCTAGACCAGGGAGAAACCCGACTACTGGTGAACAAATTCAAATTTCACAAAGGAAAGCTATTGTTTTCCGCCCTAGCAAGGTACTTAGGAAAAAAATTAACGAATCGTCGGAAGAAGTTCTATGAGAATATTGATAAATTTTATTAAATCGAATTTCCTTTCAGGCTTAGCAATTCTTATACCATTTATTATCACAATTTACTTGGTGGTAGAAATTGGAACCTGGTTAAATTCATTTGTTGATTTTACTCCTGCAAGATTTGTAAGACTGCCAATCGATACTTCCCCAGCCCTTGCTGAGACTATACTGTTTCTAGTCGCGCTTTGCTGCCTTATTATTTTTATTACCCTGTTGGGCTTAGCAACGAAGAACTTGCTAGGAAAATTTTTATTAAAAATTGGTGAAAAAACTATATCAAAAATTCCACTGGCCAACTCAATTTTTTCTACAACTAAACAGATTTCCAAAATAGTTTTTGCTGAAGGAGGCAAGCATCAACAAGTCGTACTAGTTGAATATCCTAGGAAAGGATCATATTGTTTGGGATTTGCCACCCAGCCTGTCGATTCAAAGGAGCTAGACAAAATCCCTGTTTTTGTTCCAACTTCACCTAATCCTACATCGGGTTTTCTTGTGTTTTTTGAAAAAAACGAGATTAAGCAATTAAATATATCTGCAGACGATGCTTTTAAACTGATAGTTTCAGGGGGACTTTCTCTTAATGAGACGGAATCTATTGCCCAGTTTAAATTCTGAACTGGGAAAATATTTAAAAAAAAAGGACAAGATTGTAATTGGTGTTTCGGGCGGGGGAGATTCGATGGCGCTATTACATTTGCTTATTCGCTCACCTCTCAATTTGTCTATCTCGGTCTGCCACTTTAACCACTGTTTAAGGGGCGCGGAGTCGGATAAAGATGAAAAATTTGTAGAAGATTTGTGTAATAAAAAGAAAATCCCGTTCTATGTGAAAAAATTTGATATTTCAAAAGCATCTGTATATTTAAAAAAAGGGGTAGAAGAGACTTCTCGACTATTCCGTAGAAAATTTCTTAAAAAAATACAAGAGGAAACAAAATCAAAAAAGATTTTACTTGCCCATCATTCCAATGATCAAGTTGAGACTTTCTTTATGCGACTTCTACGAGGGTCCTCATTGAAAGGACTTCAAAGTATGAAGATTGACGAAGGGCTGTATCTAAGGCCGCTTTTACATGTTAGTAAAAGTGAGATAACTGAGTTTTTAGTGTCAGAAAATATTCAATGGGTAGAAGACGAGACAAATACGTGGGATAGGTATACAAGAAACGATATCAGAAAAAATCTAATACCAATTCTAGAAAAATTTAATCCAAATTTGAATTCTACCATTTCAAATACTATTAAACTGATTGGAAAGCAAAATAGTTATATAGAATCTCATATTGAAACAATTGAACCATCCCTAATTAAAGAAGTATCAGAACATGAATTTGTTATTTTAATTGATAGCTTATTGGCCTTAAGCGAATTCGAAGCGGAAGAAGTTCTATTTAAATTTCTTTCGAAGAAGATAGGGCCAAGAGGTTTTATTGGCTACAAGAATATAAACAGCATAATTAAATTGATTAACTCTTCTAGCGCTTCCGGAGAATTATTTTTAACTGGTAATATAAAAGTGGAGAAAGGCTACAATTTTCTTTTTATTAAAACTAAAATTTCTGCTGACACTAACTTTAATCTAAATATTTCCTCTGAAGGAAAATGGGAAAATGAAGATTTGGAAATTAAAGTTCAAAAGGACAATTTTGAAAATAGAAATGAATATATCTTTTTCGACTTATCCAAAATGAAATTTCCTATTAATGTTAGAAATTTTCAAGATGGAGATAGAATGAAATTGAAAGGAATGAAGTCTTCGAAAAAATTACAAGATATCTTTATAGACAATAAAATTCCGAGATTTATTAGAGCAAGGCTACCTATCTTTGAATCTGAAGGGGGCATTTTCCATATACACGGAATCAATGTCAATTCTCCACTCAGATTGAAAAAACACCAAGAAAACTCAATTGGAATCTCGGTAAAAAGTGAGAATTTGGACAAATTAATTAGAAATATTAATTGTTAACTCCCTTCTACTATCTTGGAATCAAATTTTCTAACCCATTTATTTAAATCTTCCATTAAAGGGTTGCTTAGATGCACGGCCAGTATGTTTTTCGCATTCTTTAAATAATCAATATAAGATTCTTTGCCATCCCTATATTTTAACCTGCAGAATATCCCAAGAATTTTAAGATTTCTTTGTACAGAAAAAAAACATGCTTCCTTATTAACTTGCTCTTCGTCCAATTTTCCATGTGAGACAAAAAAATCAAAAAGGTCATCCCTGAGGTTTTTATTTTTGTACGGCACTCGATTAACTGGCCATCTAACATCCTCGATTAAAGAAACCAAATCATAGGTTGCCGAACCTATTAAAGCATCTTGGAAATCGATTAATCCTATATTCTTAAAGCCTCCCCCTCTCCCCTTTAGAAAAAATAGATTGTCTACATGATAGTCTCGTAAAACAAGGGTATCAAAACCAGGGGAAATAATTTTAAATAAATTTGAGATTATCGATTCAAATTCATCAATATCTTTAGCTTGGACCTGAATTTGCCTATGTTTAATTAAATACCAATCTATAAAAAGCCTTGCCTCTTTAAGCAACTCCTCGATGGAGTATCGAGGAAGATTTTTACCTAGTTCAATATTGTTAGACCATTTTGACTTAATATGTAATATTACAGAAATTGCCTTTTTGTATAATCGATCTCCCATTCTGTAGGGTCGGCCCATGGAACGTTGCAACATTAGATATTTAAATGTAGTGTGGCCAAAATCTTCTAACAATAAAAAACCATGATTATAATCAGCGGCATAAATCTTTGGAGCGCTTAAACCAAGCTCCAACAAGATGCTATCGATATTGATAAATGATTCAATAGACTCACCTAATTCTGATGGCGCATCCATTACAATTAAACCTTTTTCTTTGATACGAAAATATTTCCTAAATGATGCATCGTTCTCAACTGGAACCAGCAGGCGGTCACCAAGATTATTCTTTGATAAAAATTCCTGTATAAGTTCATCCCTATTCATACTATAATATCTATATCATCAATTTAGGAGATTGTAATGAGTGAAGGCATATACAAAGATAATATATCTGAATACATGATTAAGCTTAAAAATCTTGTACCAGAATTGAACGATGCATGGATGGGGTACCATAATGAAGTTTTCAAGGATGGCGCAATTAGCAACAAAGATAAACAGCTTATAGCAATGGCTTGCGCCCATATTACTGGATGCCCATATTGCATAAGAGCAAGAACTAAGTCATCTAAGGCTCAAGGTGCAACAGATGAGCAGATTGCCGAAGCTGTTTTTATTGCAATGAGATTGGCTATGGGACAACCTTATGCGTTTGGCAGCATTGCTTTTGAAAACTACGATTTAATGAAAGCAAAAAAAGATGTTACTGAAGGCTATTTTATTAGCAAGAACATAGCCCCTCAGATTCAAGAATTTCATCAATTAAGTGGAGAAACACATGAAAAATTTTCTGCGTTTCATGAAATGGTTTACGAAGATGGACACTTGTCAAAGAAACTCAAAAAAGGCCTAATGGGATTAGCCTGTGCACTTTTAGCAAAATGCCCTTGGTGCATTAGAAGCTGTGTTAGAGATGGGTTAAAAGAAGGTGTAACTAAAGAAGAAATAACCGAGGCGATTAACGTTGCTATGGTGATGAGCGCCGGAGCCTGTTGGGCACACGCGGGGATTTCGATGGAAGCAGCGGACAAATTTGTCACAAAAGATAAAAAATAATTTTGTGCGAAAACTAGAAGTATGAAAATCAGACTAAACAGATACTTGTCTGTTTGTGGCCTGGCCTCGCGAAGAAAATCAGAGAATCTTATAGTATCAAGCCAGATTACAATCAACGGGAAAGTATCAACCGAACTTCAAACAATAATAGATACAGAATTAGATGTGGTTCTATTTAATGGGGTAAGGATTGCCCCACAAAAATATGAATATTACAAGATGAACAAGCCCCGGTTCTGTCTCACCTCTATGTCAAAACAAGAAACAAGAAAGACAGTTGCTGCCTTACTACCCCAACTGCCCGTAAAACTTTTTCCTATTGGAAGGCTAGACTATGATACAGAGGGATTGTTGCTTTTTACAAACGACGGAACAATGGCTCACAAAATAGCCCACCCTAGTTTTCTTGTTAGGAAGGTTTATTTGACATATGTAGAAGGAGCGACAAGCTACGCGTTAATTTCAAAAATGAAAAAAGGTGCCAAACTTAGAGATGGCTTTTTATTACCCGAAAACATTGATGTATTAAGCTCATCCAAAGATGATAGCTTGGTTAAAATTGAGATTCATGAAGGCAGAAACCACATTGTAAAAAATTTTTTCAAGTTTTTTAAAAAACGAGTAATCAAACTCAAAAGAATTGCTGTGGGCCCAATCCATTTAGGCGAATTAAACCCAGGACAAATTACAAAATTAGATTATAATGAAGTAGAGGCACTCCATAAATTGATGACTCTTTAGGTGAGAGATTGTGTTTATAACTTTTGAAGGCATTGAAGGATCAGGGAAGTCGACTCAAATCGAGCTTCTTTCCAGGGCCCTAGAAAGAGCTCATTTCGATGTAGAGATTACCAGAGAGCCAGGTTGGGGCGCCATAGGTAAGCTAATAAGAAGGATAATTCTTGAAAATCCAGATTTAGATTTGGAGAGATTTGCCGAATTATCTCTATTTTGTGCTGATCGTGCTCAGCATGTTAAAGACTTTCTTAGGCCAATGCTCAATCAAGGCAAAATAGTTCTTTGTGATAGATTTTATGATTCTACTGTTGCATATCAAGGTTATGGACGGGAGCTTAGTCCAGAATTTGTGAAACAGGCGGCAGTCAACTCCGCCTTAGGTCTTTATCCAAATATAACTTTTTTATTGGATATTTCAGTTAATACGGCGTTAAGCAGAATTGTTGAACGGCCTGGACGAAACAAAATAGACGACGAATCGTTCGATTTTCATTCTAGAGTAAGAAAGGCCTATCTGGAGATTGCAAAACAATCATCCAACAGGGTCTATGTGGTATATGGTGAAGATGGTCCGGATATTGTCCACAATAAAATTAAAACAATTCTTTCAGATAACTATAGTATATTCTCACGGCTTTTAAAAAGATGATTAATAAACAAATTATTGAGTTCCATTTAGAGTCTAAGAAACCCTTTTTCGAATTTTTAACACTTAAAGATGTA
The DNA here is from genome assembly GCA_002730475.1 of Spirochaetales bacterium. Next base: position 17,731 of record PCAG01000015.1, read on the forward strand.
TCTGGTTCATATTTATTTACTGGACCGAAAGGAATTGGCAAAAAAGATTTTGCTTTTTTTGTAAGTACTCAAATACTATCAAATCCGCACAAAATAGAAAAAAATATCCATCCAGATTTTTTTTGTTTGTCTAACGAAAACGACAAAATATTGGTCGAAGATATCGACAGAATAGAGAATTGGGCTCTGCACCCCCCTTTTGAGTCTACGAAAAAGATAATTATTGTTCCAAAAGCCGAGACGATAAACGTGGTGGCACAAAATAAGCTACTTAAAATATTAGAAGAGCCACCAGAGTATCTATTCTTTTTCTTGCTCTCCCCAACACCAGACCTACTTCTTCCTACGATTCGATCTCGATGTATAAATGTGAATTTTCAATTACTCCCTGTAGAGTTCCTATTGAAATCCCTTGAAGATAAGTTTCTTGAAACGGAACTACTGGATTTATCTATCTTCTTACTAAACGGCTCAATAAACAATATTGAATTTTACTCCCAAGATAATTTACAAGAAATGGTTGAATTCGTCTCCATGATTCTTAAAAGGGATCCAATGGATATAGATTTAGTCTCGAATAAGATAGACGAAATAATAAAAAAAGATTTTAATCAGTTATTTTTTGTCGATCTCGTGATAGGGGTTCTGAGCTATGCTCTAAAGTTAAAGCACCTGAATAATTTTCAACAGACCTCCGTTTTTAATACAAATTTACTTAGGAACATCCCAAGTATTTCTATAATTGAACTTATCTCAAAAATGACAAGCTTTAATTCTGATTTGAGATGGTCCAATTTTAATTTTAGGATGGGTATAGAGGAAATTCTTTTTGATTTTATTTTGGATACGAATCTTTCAGAATTAAAAGCGGTTTAGTTTAATGAATGAAAGCATATATATAACTACCCCAATTTACTATGTTAACGACAAGCCCCATGTCGGGCATGCGTATACTAGCATTGCATGTGACTCGCTTGCGAGATTTTATAAAATTCTGGGGCGAGACGTTTTTTTTCTAACGGGAACGGATGAACACGGTCTCAAAATTCAGCAATCGGCTAAAGAAAAAGATATTGATACACAATTTTTCGTAGATAAAATGAGTAAAAATTTTCAAGAACTTACAAACATTCTAATGTTAACTAATAACGATTTTATACGAACTACATCCGAACAGCACAAGAACGGAGCAAGGCATTTTTGGACTTCCTTAAGTGAAAAAGATGAAATTTATCTTGATAAGTATTCAGGATGGTATTCGATTAGGGATGAAGCTTATTACCAAGAAAATGAATTAATAGAAGGAAGGGCGCCAACTGGATCATCTGTTGATTGGGTGGAAGAAGCAAGCTATTTTTTCAGATTGTCAAAGTGGCAACAACCTTTACTCGATTTTTATTCTCAAAATCCGAACTTTGTACATCCTCAGTCCAGGTTCAACGAAGTTATAAAGTTTGTTGAAAATGGGTTGCGAGATTTGTCTGTATCACGAACAAGTTTTGATTGGGGGGTGAGCGTACCACAACATGAGGGACACGTAATGTATGTATGGCTAGATGCTCTAGTTAATTATATTACCGCATTAGGATATCCTGATAGTTCATCGGATAGATTGAATAGGTACTGGCCGGCGACTTATCATGTTGTAGGAAAAGACATTCTTAGGTTCCATGCTGTATACTGGCCCGCTTTTTTGATGGCAGTGGGAATGCAACCCCCCAAGCAAATAGTTGCACACGGGTGGTGGACCGTTGAGAAAGAAAAGATGTCCAAGTCAGTTGGGAATGTGGTTGACCCGATAGATATTATTAGCGAGTTTGGACTAGACTCGTTTAGATATTTTTTATTACGTGAAGTACACTTTGGAAACGATGGAGATTTCTCTAGGGATGCAGTTATTTCACGAATCAATTCCGAGCTTGCAAATAATATTGGAAACCTAATAAATAGAGTCTATGCGATGACCATCAAAAATTTTGATAGCAAAATACCTCCATATGGTCCATTGCTCGAAAGCGAACAAGCTATACAAGAAAAAATCTTTCATATCATTGAGGAATATAAGAATCATTTTGTTAATGTCGAATTTAGCAAAGCACTCGGATCGGTGGTTGAACTTGTCTCGATTAGTAATAAATACATTGATACTTTAAAGCCCTGGTCTCTTGCGAAAGAAAATCAGACGGAACGATTATCTACAATCTTGCGACTAATGCTGGAGACCATTCGGATTGTTGTTACCATGACTTATCCTGTTATGCCTCTGATATCTATAAAAGTTCTAAAATCCTTATCTTGTTTTATTGATGAGAAAAGTCTTGATTATGAATCATTAAGGAATATAAAATTTTTATCTGACGGTTCTACTTTAAACAAACTCGACTTGTTGTTCCCCAAAATTGACAAAAACTTAGGTTAACTTATATTTTTTTTATTCTATGAGTAATGTTGTACAGATTTTTGATACCACTCTACGGGATGGAGAACAGGCCCCTGGATGTAGCATGAATGTTGAAGAAAAACTAAAAGTCGCCCTTCAACTTGAGAAACTTGGGGTGAATATTATTGAAGCCGGGTTTCCTATTGCATCCGAAGGAGATTTCAATTCAGTTAGATTGATAGCTCAAGAAGTAAAAAACTGTGAGATTGCAGGTTTGAGTCGGGCCAATTTTCAAGATATCGATAGAGCTTGGGAAGCAATAAAAGAAGGAGAGAGTCCCAGAATTCACACTTTTATTGCAACATCGGATATCCATTTGAAATATAAGTTAAAAAAAACTAAAGACGAAGTCTTGGAAATTATAGGTCAGGCAGTTCGACATTCAGCGAAATATACAAGTAATGTTGAATTTTCTTGTGAAGATGCAACTAGAACTGACATTGATTTTTTATGTAAGGCAATCAATATAGCTATTCAATCCGGGGCAACGACCATCAACATTCCCGATACAGTTGGATATACTGTTCCGTCGGAATTTGCAAAGATAATTAGAAGCCTTAAAGAGAGAGTCGACCCGATAAATAATGTTGTTATCAGCATACATTGCCACGATGATCTTGGACTAGCTGTGGCGAACTCTCTTGCCGCAATCAACGAAGGTGCGAGACAAGTCGAATGCACAATTAATGGCCTGGGGGAAAGAGCAGGCAATGCTTCTTTGGAAGAAATTGTTATGGCTTTGAAAGTTAGAAATGATCGTAATCCTTTTGAAACATCAATTGAAACAACCCAGATTTACCCAACTAGTAAGCTTGTAAGTAATGTTACTGGGGTACTTGTACAGCCTAATAAAGCCATAGTTGGTGCAAATGCTTTCGCCCACGAAGCTGGTATTCACCAAGATGGCGTATTAAAAGAGAGTGTGACATACGAAATTATGAACCCGTCTGATGTTGGCATACCCTCTAATCATATTGTTCTTGGCAAGCATTCTGGTAGGCATGCATTTAAAGACAGATTAACGGAATTTGGATACAAACTATCCGATGAGAACTTTGAAGTCGCCTTTCTTAAATTTAAAGAACTTTGTGATAAAAAAAAGTATGTTTTTGATGAAGATATCGAGGCTTTAATTAATGAGGAATTTGTGAGGTCGGGAGATTTTTACAAGCTAGGCTCTTTGGAATGTTCGTCTGGAACTGACCATAAACCGCAAGCTGTGGTGAACATAATAATTGATGGGTCGGAGAATAAGGTCGAAGAATCTGGCGATGGACCTATTGATTCTGTATTTAAAGCGATTTCTAAAGCAGTAGGTATTTATCCTACCCTTGACTCATATTCGGTATCTTCAATAACTGGCGGTATGGACGCACAAGGTGAAGTTAGTGTAACAATCAAGGACGAAGGTTTTTCGGCAAGAGGAAAAGGATCTAGCACCGATGTTATTATTGCAAGCGCAAAAGCCTTTATTAATGCCCTTAATAATCTCAGATGGAGAAAGAACCATCCTAAGATAACAACTTCTAAGGGTGTTTAACAAAAAATTGTTAAAAAGTTGTTGAAATTAAAAACTTTTATATGCTACAATCTAAGAGCGTATGACGGATGGAAACATCCCGTGAACACTCTGAGAGGTATTTAGCGATACCTCTCTTTTTTTTATATGTGGATAAGTTTTCCACATTTCTCGCATTTTATTGGTTTATTGTTATATTCTACCCATTGATTCTCCGATGAAATGATATTTTCTTTATAGAACCTATATTTTTCTTCTTTTACTTTCTTGGAATACTCCAACTGCCACTCCTTCTTGGCAATTCTCTGATTAAAATAGACTTCTCTTCTGATACTTACGTAAATTTTCCTTTTTTTATCACATGCGCAATTTTGAATAACAATAGGGGACATTACTATGATATTAATTAAAAATCATGAACGGTCAATGGAGAATATTGAGTTTCAATTTATTAATAATTAATTTAGAATTAAAAAATGCAAGGCAGCGAGATTTTCTTTAAAACCCTAAGGAAAGAGGGAGTGGAGTATCTTTTCACCCCACTAAGTCGTTTCGGACGGACTGCTGATGAGATTTACAAAAAAAAATTTTCTAAATCTAAATTCTTAAAGAAGATTATTTCTGGAAACGAACAAGGAGCAACTCATATTGCAGATGGTTATGCGAGAGCGACTGGGAAAGTTGGAGTTGTTATCTGTGACTCGGACACTAGTGCGACGAGTACCATTACCGGTTTGCAAACTGCCAATATGGATTCTTCTCCATTAGTTGTTTTTATTTGCCACTTTAATGAGAATACTCATTTAACAAATGTTTTTGATCATATTGACCATATCGGACTCTCTAGGCCTTGCACTAAGCACAACTTTCTAGTTGAACACATTTCTAATCTTTCTAGAACTATTAGGGAGGCTTTGCACTTAGCGACTTCGGGGAGGCCGGGAACTATACTCGTCGATATTGCAAAAGATGTGTTAGATGCGGAATATAAATTTGATTTTCCAGAAATAAAAAAAGTTAGTGGGTACAAAATTCCAACAAAAGCACCACTTAAAGATATTAAAAAGGCTGTTAAATTAATTATGAATTCAAAAAGACCTATTGTCTTTGGCGGCGGCGGAATTGTAATTTCGGGAGCCACGAAAACCTTACAGAAATTTGCAACAAGACTAAAAATACCCGTCACTCTTACTCTAATGGGCCTTGGAGGTTATCCCCCTGATGACCCAATGAGGGTTAGCTGGATTGGAATGCATGGCTCTTATTTCGCCAACATGGCTGTCCACCATAGCGATTTAGTTATAGCCATTGGTGCTAGATTTGATGATAGATCGACTGGTGGGGTGTTTGATAAATTTGCTCCCGACGCAAACGTTATTCATATAGATATTGACCCCTCAACACTTAATAAGAACATAAAAGTACATTATCCCATCGTGGGAGATGCTAAAACGGTAATTGAACAAATTGATTCTTTAATTCCATCGGATTTTAAACCTGATAAAATTGAAAGAGAGAATTGGCTTGACCAAATTAACCAATGGGAAAATGAACACCCAACAGTTGCTGTCCAAAAAGGTAAGAAAATAAAGACTAGCTATGCCGTTGATACAATATCAAAAATAACTGGCGGAAGAGATGTTATTGTAACTGATGTCGGCCAACATCAAATGTGGGTAGCACAATACTATCGATTTAAAAGTCCGAGGAACCAGATAACCTCTGGAGGTCTTGGCACCATGGGCTTCGGGTTTCCCGCTGCTATAGGCGCTAAGCTCGGTAGACCAAACGAAAGAGTTCTGGCTATATGTGGAGATGGAAGTTTTCAAATGAATATGCAGGAATTTTCTACTGCAGTAGCAAACGACTTAGATTTAAAAATAATTTTAATAAAAAACGGACACCATGGGATGGTTAGGCAGTGGCAAACTCTCTTTTTTGAGGGTAATCACTCATGTTGCAAGTTTGAATTAAATCCTGATTATGTAAAACTTGCCCAATCGTATGGGGCAAAAGCCTTTAGAATTGATTCCCCGGTGGATTTAGAAGCATCTTTCAAAGAAGGTCTATCAACTAAGGGTGTTGTGCTTATGGAGGTTGTAGTTGATCCCACTGAGATGGTTTACCCAATGCTGACTCCGGGAGGGACAATGGACGATATGATGTTTAGCCCTGAAGACCAAGTACCTGGCGGGCTGGTCCCGGATATGGCCTAGTAAAAAACTTTTTTTCTGGTACATTGATTTATGCCTAAAAAAGCGGCATTGTTCCTCTATCATAATCTCGAGAATATCAACGAAGATAAATCGTACTGGGAAAGATATATTAAATTTCATGAACTCTATTGGGACGGGCCTGCATCGTCACAAGGTGTTTTTTATGGCAGAGAATATGAAGAATATAGAGAATCTTTATCAAAATATCTTGAAATAGAAATCAATCAAATTAAAGATTGTCTTTTCACAAAACATGACAACGGTAAATATTATGTTTCTCTGCTAGGGAGTGACTCTGATAAAAATATTTTAGAACACGATAACTTTATCCCTCCCGAGTGGTTCCTTCTTTTTGCTAGTTCCGAAAAAAGACTGTTTTATTCACATGCGGGTGATGGGGCAATCCACCCAGATGGTATTTTTTACAGCACCGATTCTGCTAGTTCTAAAATTAGGCTAGAAGAAGTTAGAATACTACTAGAGGATCTTAACAATGAAGATATTCCCAAAGACCTTGGAGTAACCCTTAAGGAATTAGCTTTTAACGTCTCGGAAATTTCATTTTGGGTTTCTTCTCTTCCGGACGACAGCATGCTAGTTCTCAATTACGCAGAATTAAATAAGATGATTCACCAACTTACTTTAAAAAATGAAGACTCTGTTCAAGAGCTGTGGCTATTTATTAAGCTTGTTAAAGAAGGAGATTATGGTGCAGCACGCTCGTGCCTCAAGGTGTATCAACACAAATGGGACGAGATTTCTGAGAAATGTATGGACGGTACTTATAACCCACACGAAATTAAGGAAAGCGATGTCCAGTAACATGTTGATTTTTAGACATTTAGTGGTAACTTTAAGCCTTTATGAAAAGAACCTATCAGCCTAGTGAAAAAAAGAGAGTTGGGACCCATGGCTTTAGATCAAGACGAGGAACCAAAGCCGGGAAGAGGGTCTTAGCGCTACGAAGAGCAAAAGGCAGGGCAACCCTAACGGTTTCACGCTACTCTAAATGAATTCATCCAGATATTTCCCCAAGAAACATAGAATCAACTTTAGAAAAAACCTAAGAATTGGGAGAAGGATTAAGGTCAAGGGTGTAGAGGTTGTCGTTGTTGAAAATAAAAATATTTCAAGCTCGAAACCAGGTGTTATAATATCTAAAAAAATTAGCAACCTAGCTGTAGTAAGGAACAAGTATAGACGGAGACTTAAAGAGGTTTTTAGATTAGACTTTAGAGGCTTAAAAAATAAGGAAATTATCTTTTTAGCGAACGAGAAGATTTTAGATTTAGACTTCAACAGGATACGCAAAGAGCTTTTAATAGCAAGAAAGCAAATTACCAGATGAAAAAACTAACCCAGTTAATTTTGATAGTACTCATAAAGATTTATAGAATATCTCTCTCGAGAATACTCCCCCAGTCTTGCAGGTATCATCCAAGCTGTTCGCAATACGCCTTAGAGGCAATCACCCTTCATGGTCCGCTCAAAGGTCTTAAATTTGCTTTAATTCGGCTTCTAAAATGTAATCCTTTTTTTGAAGGAGGAAAAGACGAAGTTCCTGCCAGGGGAAGAAGTTGAGTAGAAATTACGTTATTTTCCTAGTGCTGTCATTTGTTGTTATTGTCGCCAGCAACTTTCTTATTAGTGGTGACAAAGACAATCAAAACGCTCCCCAAGAAGAAGTTAATAAAGAATTTTCTGTGAATGAAGATTCTTATATAGTTCCTGATGATGATATAGCAAATGAGAAAAGAATAAGCGGAGAAACCTACGTTCGGTTTTCTACTCCATTACTAGAAGGCAAGATCTCTACAACCGGTGGTAAGATTTTAGATGTTAATTTGCAAACCTATTTTGAAGATGCGGAATCCGCATCTCCTATTAAACTCCTTCACGGCGAGGAATTTATGTCTAATACCATAATCAAAGCAAAGGATATCGAAATTCCTGAAGAGGTAAGGTTTTCTTCCAACAAAAGGAACATGGTGATATCTAAAAATAGCGATCAAATTTTACTGGTTTCTAAAATTGGAGGTCTCAAATTAGAAAAAAATTATTTATTCGAAGCCGAATCTCACGCAATTGAGCAAACAATTATCGTGACGAACAATTCCAATAAAAACTTAATTTTTAGAGTTTTTGAAGAGTCAGTAGGTGAACTTAATGCCAAAGAAAGATTGGTATTCGATTATTATGCTGGAGATGATATGGAAGTTGTGGATTCAAATCCATCGGAGGCAGAAAAAGTAATTGACGATATTGGTTGGTATGGATTTGCTAAAAAATACTTCTTGTCCCTTTCTCTACTTGGTTTGGAAGGACAAAAAACACTTAAGTACAATAAGAGCTCAAAGAACTATATGAGATCACTTTTAAGCTATCGAACAATCAGCCTTGCACCGGGATCGCAATACTCAATCTCGTCAACAATTTTCCTAGGACCAAAAGATCCAAAGCTGCTATCCGAATTTGGAAGAGATTTTAAAAAGGCTCAAGATTTAGGGTGGTTTGAATGGCTGGCTGTACCCCTTGAAAAACTTTTAAAAATCTTCAACAAATTTATAAATAATTATGGAATATCAATTGTTGTCGTTACGATTCTTATAAGAGTGCTATTCTTGCCGCTTACGGTTAAGAGCATGATGTCCATGAAAAAAATGCAGGCCAAGATGGCAATTATCAAGCCGCAGATAGATGCAATTAAAGAAAAATACAAAGACGACAAGACAGCTCAAAACACTGAGACGATGAAAGTCTATTCGAAGGAAGGCATGAATCCACTTTCAAGCCTTAGCGGATGCTTGCCTATGCTGGTTCAACTTCCTGTTTTTGTAGCACTTTATAATGTACTGCTCTATTCTTTAGACCTAAGGCATTCGAACTTTCTTTGGATAGCGGATTTATCGTCTCCCGAAAATCTATTTGATATCCCGGGAACCGGTATTCCGTTTAGGGTCCTACCGCTTGTAATGGGCGTCTCATGGTTTTTGACGCAAAAACTTACCCCCCCTAACCCGGGTGCCGATGAGTTCCAAACCAAGATTTTCCAATACATGCCAATCATGTTCACTGTAATGTTTTGGGGACTACCATCGGGATTAATCCTTTACTGGACCGTGAGCAATATAATTTCTATTTTTCAGCAGCTATATATAAATAATAAATTCAATAAAATGCAAGGAGCATAAATTATGTCTATAGAAAGAAAATTTGAAGGAAAAACTGTAACCGATGCAGCCATTGAAGCATGTAAGACACTTGGAATTACCAGAGAAGAATTAGAGTTTGATGTTATGGAAGAAGGATCATCCGGAATATTTGGAATTGGCGGAAGAAAAGCTCTTATTAAAGTTAAAAACGAACAATTGATTACTAACGATGTCCGAACAAGCGAGCCATTGGAGGATGCCCCCCTAGATAGCGAAAGAGCCCCTATTGATACGGAGAAAACCAGAGATATCTTCGAACAAATTGTTAACCATTTTGTTGAGGAATATAAAATTGATTCGGAACTTAAAGATAGAAATATTTTGTTGAAAATGGATAGCGAATCTAATTTAGGTTTTCTTATTGGTAAAAACGGAGAGATGATTAAAAATTTAGAGTTCTTGCTTTCCAGAATTGCAAGTAAACAAAATTCACAGAGCGTACTGGTTTCGGTTGATATTAATTCTTATAAAGAGAAAAAAGATAATCAATTACGAGATAAAGTTAGATCCTTAGTGGATAAAGTTATCTCTATTAATCGACCGCTAAGCTTAAATCCAATGAATTCGTACGAAAGAAGGATTTGTTATTTGATTATCGAGGAAAATAGCGAAGTGATTTATAAAACTAGAGACTCTGGTCATTTGAAAAAAATAACAATTTTCCCTAAAAAGATGGATACAACTCTATCTTAAATCTTTAAAGAATTCTTTTAGTAAATTAGTACACTCAGCATCTTTTATTAGCTGGGATTTGATTAGCTTCCTCTCATTTTTTTTCTTAGTGTTCGTTGAACCATAATAAACCTCTTCTATTCTTGCTTCGATAATTGCACCCATACACATTTCACAAGGCTGAATAGTGGTAAAGATAGTATGTCCATCGAGCCTCCAATCCCCTAGTTTTTTTGCCGCAGATTTTATTGCAATTATTTCAGCATGGGCTGTGGGATCAGACAGTTTTTCTGTTTTATTATATCCTACTCCTACAATTTCTTTATCCTTATTAACTATTACTGAGCCTATTGGTACTTCGCCTATATGCAATGCTTTCTTAGCTTGAATTAGGGCAAGGTGAATAAAATTTTCTATTTCGATTTTGGTCACGACTATTTCTTAAGAATATTTTTTATCAAACCCTTTCCTTCTTTAGTAAGAATGGATTCTGGGTGAAATTGCACTCCCTCCAAATCCAGATTTTTGTGCCTTATTCCCATTATTGTTCCATCACAAGTTCTTGAAGTAACTATAAAAGCACTCGACAAGGTTTTTTCGTCTACAATTAGAGAATGGTACCTAGTTGCCTCAAAAGGATTCGGGAGACCTTTGTAAATACCTTGTTTGTTATGATGGATATCTGATGTTTTTCCGTGAAGTAATGACTTTGCCTTTACGATTTTTGCACCAAACGCATAGGCTATCGACTGGTGACCTAAACAAACTCCAAAAATTGGCACTTTACCTGCAAACTGTTTTATTAAGTCAACAGAGATGCCCGCCTCTTTTGGAGTGCAGGGGCCAGGTGAGATAAATATAATATCAGGATTAATTTGTTTTATCTGTTCCACTTTGATTTCATCATTTCTCTTTACAACGACTTCTACCTTTAGCTCTTCTATATAGTGAACCAGGTTGTAAGTAAAGGAATCGTAGTTGTCGATCATTAGCGCCTTCTTTCTCATGCTAATTTCTCACCATGCTTCTTTTGATTGCATTAGTCATGGCACTTGCTTTATTCTTAGTCTCGTGGAATTCATTAACCGGCTTTGAGTCTGCCACGATACCTGCACCAGCTTGAAAATATAAAGTATTGCCTTCTAAATAAAAAGACCTGATAGTTATGCTCATATCCATATTTCCTGAAAAACCAAAATACCCAACAGACCCTCCATAAGGACCCCTGGAATTAGGTTCAAGCTCGTTGATTATCTCCATTGCTCTAATCTTAGGTGCGCCTGACAATGTACCAGCCGGAAAACAGGCTTTGAAGACGTCAAAAGAGTTTTTCCCTCTTTTTAGATTCCCTACAACGTGGGAAACTATATGCATGACATGAGAATACTTTTCAATTGTCATCATCTCACTAACTTTTACACTGCCAAATTTACAAACTTTACTTATATCGTTTCTTGCTAAATCGACTAACATGATGTGCTCAGCCAGTTCTTTAGGATCGGATAATAAATCTTTTACATACATCTCGTCTTCTACTTCATTGCTCCCTCTGGGCCTTGTCCCCGCAATTGGTCTAGATTCAACTTTCTGATTCTCACGTCTAACAAGGACTTCAGGCGATGCTCCTATTATGTAAGACTTGTCCATTTTTATGTAGAACATATATGGTGATGGGTTTAGGGACCGTAAAGCCCTATAGAGTTTAATTGGATTGTCTTTATAGGTCATACTCCATCTTTGGGATATAACAGTTTGAATTACGTCACCTTGTTTTACATATTTTTTTATTCTTCTTACTGATTCGAGAAAATCACTCTGCTTAAAATTGGACTTGATGTTATATTTTACGTTCTTTGTGGATGACTTTTCTTTGTATGGATTAGTAATCGAAGATTTTAATAGTTTTTCAATCCTATTAATATCTTTTAAGGCTGCATCATAATATTTTTTATATGCTTTCTTATCTTTGATATGGACGTTGATAACAATTTTTGCAGATTTAGTGGTGTTATCAAAAATAACAACCGAGTCAGTCAACATAAAACAACAATCAGGGAATTTGATATCATGAAATTTAGATTCCGGAATATTCTCGATTTGTCTTATTATCTCATAAGAAAAGAATCCTACTAGGCCACCATAAAATCTGGGAAGATTTTTAACTTTAGCCGGTTTAAACTCGGCCATTGTTTCCTGTAACTTTTTAAACGGATTACCGTTTTCGTGTACCTCTTTTTTCCCATTGTGTATAATGTTAATTTTTTCGCCATGGGAACTAATAATCATTTTAGGATTGAAACCCATAAAGCTGAATCTAGACCATTTTTCTGGCCCATTAGAGCTTTCCAGCAAAAAACAATATTTATTCTTATTAATTTTTTGCAAGATTGACAAGGGATTGTCGTAATCTAAATCGATTTCCTTAAAAACCGGGACCAAGTTTGCATTTTTTAAGTGCTTTTTAAAATTTTCTAAATTTAAAGAAATCATGTAAATTCAATATATTATTACTAAAAACCTTTGTCAAAGTTTATTTGAATATGTGCACTATAAATAATTCAATATTTAGAGAGTATGACATAAGAGGCATAGCGGATGAAGATCTGACCGATGAGGTCGTAGAAATGATTGGCTTAGCTTTTGGGTCAACAATTATTGATAATGGACTTACAAAAATATCTATTGGAAGAGATTGTAGAAAAAGTTCAAATAGAATCTTTGATGCTTTATCGAAAGGGATAACAAGAACAGGGGTCGACGTTATAAATTTGGGCTTAATTACTAGCCCGGTTCTCTATTTTTCACTGTATGGACTAGATGTTGATGGAGGGATTATGATTACCGCAAGCCATAATCCTCCAGATTACAATGGTTTTAAAGCTGCTATTGGCAAGGATGTTCTTTCGTCTGCGGAGATTCAAGAGCTCCAAATTAGAATTAAGAAAAAGAATTTTACAATTTCAAAGAAGAAAGGGGAAATAATTGATTTTAATATTAATGAAAAATATAAAAATGACATAATTAAAAATATAAAAATTGCTCGAGAGCTTAGAATCGGAGTAGATTGTGCCAACACTCCCGTGGGAATTTTTGCCAAGGATGTCTTAACTTCGGTAGGATGTGAGGTGTTTGAACTGTTCCCCGAACCAGATGGAAATTTCCCTAACCACCACCCGGACCCCTCGGTGGAAGAGAACTTACGCGATCTTGCAACTCTTGTTAAAAGCAAGAAGCTGGATCTTGGAATTGCTTTTGATGGAGATGCGGATAGGTTAGGCGTGGTAGACGAAAATGGACTCTTGATATATTCGGATATGATATTGCTCCTTTTGGCGCGATCTGTTATCAAAGAAAATCCTGGTGCAAAAATTATAGGAGAAGTTAAATGTTCTAAAAACCTATTTGACGATATTAAAAAAAGTGGGGGCACACCCATTATGTGGAAAACGGGACATTCAAATATTAAAAGAAAAATTAAGGAAGAAAATGCCCCTCTTGCTGGAGAGCTGAGTGGCCATATGTTTTTTTCGGATAAGCATCACGGATATGACGATGCATTGTATGCGGCATTAAGACTAATCGAGATGGTCTCCAAGCAAAAAAAATCTATAAGCAGCATGTTAAGCGGTATTCCAAAAATGTATTCAACCCCAGAGATTAGACTGGAATTCCCTGAAAATGAAAAATTTATGATTATTAGGAAATTAATAGAAAGCATTAAAAATGACAATCCTCACTCGTATAACCTTATTACGGTGGACGGAATACGATTGGAAAACTCTTCAGGATGGGCTTTAGTTAGAGCATCTAATACTCAGCCTGCTTTAACTATTAGATTCGAAGCCGATTCGGAGGAGAATTTAGCTAGCATAAGAAATTATGTGTCGGATAAATTAAATTCATTAGCAGGTACGATTTGCATATCTTAGATTGGAATAATATTACCGGTACTCATTGTGGATCCGTAGCGATTAGGAATGTAATTAATTATTTCGGTGTCGATTACGAGGAGGAAGTTTGTTTTGGTCTAGGATGTGGGATGGGTTTTTTTTACTCCCGGCTTAATAATTCGCAACCATCTGAAGTAATACATTTACGCGCACCTAATATGGAACCTAATTTCTTTAATAGCGAAAAAAAGATATATTCCTGGAAGTTGGAAACAGATTCAAGAAGGGCTCATGATGATCTAAAAAAAAATCTTAAGCTAGGCCTTCCGGTTTTTTTGCAAACAGACTTGTTGTATTTGAAATATTACCATTCTAAAATCCATTTTCCTGGACATGTGATAGTTTGTATGGGGTTTGATGAAAGAAGAAAAATCTTCTTTGTTTCTGATACAAACTTTAAAGAAATTCAAATAGTCTCATTTTCGGATATGGACAAAGCAAGGTCCTCTAATGCTGAGCCTTATCCTTTATTTTATAACTGGTTTGTTGTAGAGCAATTTAAACCATTTAAAAATTTAAACAAAAAGATTGAGGATTCTATATTTTTAAATTCGCAAAATTACATAAAAGGACAATCGTCTCCTAGAGGAACTAGTTCGCTATTTACTCTATTGGAGTGGATTGAGAATTTAGACAAATGGATTAATCTGCAAGATTCGCAATCGGTATTTAGATTCGCCTACCAAGTTATAGCCAAGAGAGGCTCTAGAGGTGGAGGCTTCAGGTACATCTATGAGGAGTTCCTCAAGTTTGCGGAATCTGAATCAAACAAAATCAACAAACTGAAGCTTTCTAGCCAGATGCACGATATTGCCCAATTGTGGGAGGAAAGCGCTTTAGTCATGAAAAAGATTTCATATAAAAAAAATAGAAAAGATTTGGCGGATTTAAAAAAAACCTTGTCTGATTTGTATAGTCTTGAATACGAATATCATTCTAAGGTCCTAGATACTCTAGGAGGTAAAAAAAAAGGGGCATAAAGCCCCTTTTTAATCCATATTCGTCCTTTTTTCTTTACATCATGCCCATTCCGGGATGTCCACCCATGGGACCACCTGGCATTCCACCAGCTCCACCAGCTCCACCAGAATCCTCACTTTGAGGCTTCTCAACGATGAGGGCCTCTGTAGTTAATAGTAGAGCGGATACACTGCCAGCGTTTTGAATTGCTGATCGCACAACTTTAGCCGGATCTACGATACCAGCCGCTAACAAGTCACAATATTCAAGTGTGGCAGCATTAAATCCATAAGCTCCTTTAGACTCTTTAACTTTTTCAACGACGATTGAACCATCGGCTCCAGCGTTTTGTGCAATTTCTCTAATAGGCTCCTCAAGAACCCTTCTGATGATATTGACTCCCGCCTCTTCCTCGGCGTCTCCAGTTGAAAATTTCGAAAGGCCATTAATTGCTCTTACAAGGGCAACGCCACCTCCTGCTACAATACCTTCGTCAACAGCTGCACGTGTAGCATTTAAGGCATCTTCGACTCTGGCCTTCTTCTCTTTCATTTCCGCTTCTGTAGCAGCGCCGACATTGATTACAGACACTCCACCAGCTAATTTAGCCAATCTCTCTTGAAGCTTCTCTCTGTCGTATTCTCCTGATGCGTCCGCAATCTGCGCTTTTAATTGATTGATTCTCGCAGTAATTTCAGATTTTTTTCCACTACCTCCAACTATGGTAGTATTGTCTTTATCAATTACTATTCTCTTTGCAGTTCCACAATGTTGTAGATTCGCAGATTCGAGTTTCATTCCAGCTTCTTCGACGATAACGGTACCACCAGTAAGTACTCCAATGTCTTCCAACATGTCCTTTCTTCTATCTCCAAACCCCGGTGCTTTTACGGCAGCCACCTTCAAGGTTCCTCTCATTTTGTTGACAACTAATGTTGCCAGAGCTTCGCCTTCAACGTCTTCTGCCATAATAAGTACGGGCTTGCCAGTTTTTGCAACTTCTTCCAGCAATGGAACCAAGTCTTTCATATTTGCAATTTTCTTTTCATACATAAAAATGTAAGGATCTTCTAATTCTACTGTCATTCTTTCGGGTTCAGTAACCAAATAAGGACTTAGATAGCCTCTATCAAACTGCATACCTTCGACTATATCTAATGTGGTATCCAAGCTTCGTCCTTCTTCAACGGTAATTACACCGTCTTTACCAACTTTCTCCATTGCATCAGAAATTATTTGACCTATTTCTTCTTCACCGTTAGCCGAGACAGTTGCGACAGATGAAATTTCTTCTTTACCTTTTACTGGCTTAGCCATCTTCCTAATTTCTTCAACAACGGCGGTAACCGACTTATCAATACCTCGTTTTAGTTTCATTGGATCATGCCCAGCTGCTGTAAGCTTTATGCCTTCACGATAAATCGCCTGTGCTAAAACCGTAGCGGTTGTAGTACCGTCTCCAGCAACATCATTTGTCTTTGAAGCAACTTCCTTAACCATTTGAGCACCCATGTTCTCGAATCTATCTTCTAGCTCAATTTCTTTAGCAACGGTTACACCATCTTTTGTAACTACGGGAGCCCCGAAGGTTTTTTCAATCAAAACATTTCTTCCTCTAGGGCCCAAGGTTGCTTTAACAGCATCGGCTAATTTATCTACCCCATCTTTAACCACAGCCTGAGCTGCCCTTCCAAATTTAATTTCTTTTGCACTCATTATATATATAACCTCCTAAAGTTATTCAATGATCCCTAGAACTTCGTCTTGTTTTAGAAAGATATATTCACCATCTCCCAGAGAAAGCTCCATGCCACCATACTTGTTAAATACAACTACGTCGCCCTTTTTTACATCGAGAGGCTTAGTTTTTCCGTCACTAAGCAATTTCCCTTTGCCCACGGCAACGACTTTGCCTTGTTGAGGCTTATCTTCGGAACCGCCAGGAATAATAATTCCCCCTTCGGTTTTTTCTTCAGGACTGCTAATCTTAACTAAAATCCTGTCATATAAAGGTTTAATACTCATAAATACCCTCCAAACACCTCGTTAATGCATAATCAGTTAATTATCAAGAAGATAAACATGATACCTGCTTTGTCAAGAAAATAATATAAACTAATACCTATTATCAATAAAAAATTGAACACTTTAGATAAAAATAGTCTTAACGATGAGCAGCTTAGGGCGGTACAGCACACAACTGGCCCAGCTTTAGTCTCGGCGGGTGCAGGCTCGGGAAAAACGAGGATTTTAACCTACAGAATATATAATTTAATAAAATCTGGCAAGGCTGCCCCTAATGAAATCCTTGCCCTTACCTTTACAAATAAGGCGGCAAACGAAATGAAATCAAGACTTGTCTCGCTGTTGGGGAAGGGTTTTCAATTTCCGTGGTCGGGAAATTGGGTAGGAACATTTCATTCGATATCAAACAGAGTTTTAAACATCTTCATAAAGGAACTCTCTCCAAACTATAAGAAAAATTTTATTATCTATGACCGGAATGACCAGGTCAAAATTTTAAAGAATACGATTAAGAAATTGGATTTAGACATAAATTCGTACAACACTGGCCACTTACTAGGTCTAATAAGTAGGTTGAAAAATAATTATATTCAGGATGAGTGGGAAACGAAATGGAGATTCGAAGATGACAATCAGAAAAAGATTATATACGGTTATCAATCTTCACTTGCGGAGAACAATGCTATGGATTTTGACGATTTAATTTTAAATTTTTATGAGCTGGTTTCTAGCAATGAGAGAGTTAAGAAGCATTTGCAAAAAATTTTCAAATACATTTTAGTTGATGAATACCAAGATACTAATGAAATGCAATTCAAACTTCTAAACGTTCTCGCAGGTTCTCATAAGAATCTGTTTGTGGTCGGAGACGAAGATCAATGTATTTATGGCTGGAGGGGTGCGTCAATCAAGAATATTCTTGAATTCGAAACACTTTATCCAGATACACGATTTTTTAAATTAGAAGAGAATTACAGGTCCACACCAGAAATATTAGATGTTGCTAATCAATTGATTTCTTTTAACAAAGAGAGGAAGGAGAAGGAGTTGTTTACACACAACTCTAACGGACCAAGGATTGATGTTGTGAGACAATTCGACAATCGTGAAGAAACTAATTATGTAGCTAATCAGATTTTAACATATAGAAAAGATAATGAATTTAATTTGAATGAAATTGCAATTTTTTACAGAACTAATGCTCAGTCGAGGATTTTAGAGGATGTTTTAAGACAAAACAAAATCCAGTATAAAATTTTTGGAAATATTAGTTTTTATGATAGGGCAGAAATAAAAGATATTATATGTTTTTTAAGGCTCCTTATTAATCCTTACGATACGATATCTTTTGATAGAACAATCAATATTCCACCAAGAGGAATAGGTATAAAGACACTGAGGACTTTAAAATCATTAAAAGCTGAATCTAATGTTGATTTTATAAGCTTGATTGCTGATTGTGGTAACAACAATGTGTTTTCAAAAAAAGTTACTTCAAACCTTGCTAAACTTTCCCAAGCTTTGAAGAATGCTCTTTTTGATATAGAGAATGAGATGCCTATTTCTGAATCTATTCAGAAATTTTTAATCAATATAGAATTTTTTGATTATATATCGAAAGACAATGAGGATAAGATTGAAAATATTTCTGAATTCTTGAATTTAATTTCTGAATATGAACAAAATACAGAGAATCCTACATTAAATGACTTTCTTAATACGCTTTCTATTTCATCGGCTATAGATGACCTTGATAGCGAAGAAGGAAAAGTATCGCTCATGACCGTTCATTTGGCAAAAGGCTTAGAGTTCCCATGTGTTTTTGTTTTAGGAATGGAGGATGGAGTGTTCCCTCACTCTCGATCCTTAGATGTTGATGAATCTTCGATAGAAGAAGAAAGAAGATTATGCTACGTAGCTTTTACAAGAGCAATGAAGAAATTACATATTTCTCACCGTAGAGAGAGAAAGGAGTTCGGGGCACCTATCTATTGTCAGCAGTCTCAGTTTATAGACGAAATTGAGGATAATAAAAATGTGCAAATTATTGATAGTGGATATCCCGAGGAAGATTATAATTTGGAAAACAAGGTATCTCATTACAGGTTTGGGGAGGGAGTCATTGTCGTTGATGACATTGATAATGATATAGATGACTTTATTACGGTTCTTTTTGATTCCGGTGTTAAAAAACGAGTCTCTGTATTTGATTTAGAAGAAATATAATGGAATTAAACGAAAAACTGATTGATTTTAGATTAAAGTCGACTGACGATACATATTTTGATTCTAAGGACGTGGATTTAGATAAGAAATTAGTTGTTTTTTTTACCTGTAATCATTGCCCTTATGTACATGCATACGAAACGCGAATTATCAATTTACAACAAAAATATTCTGAAACATGTATTTTCGTTGGAATTAATTCGAATGACGATATTCAATATCCTGAGGATAATTTCGACAAAATGAAATACAGGTATAAAGAGATGAAATATAATTTTACCTATTTAAGAGATCAAGACCAGACTGTTGCCTCGGCATTTGGTGCCACCCATACTCCACACTTTTTTGTTTTTAATCATGAAAGAACGTTAATTTATAAAGGCAAATTAGATGATAATTGGAATGATGAATCCGGGGTTACCACTAAATACCTTGAAGATGTTTTGGCTTATAGTGGTGAGCGCCCACCACATGACACTCTGCCCGTGGGATGTACTATTAAATGGCGGACGAAATAGTGGGGTTCATACCTCATAAAACCCCTATAAACACTGGGTTTCTTAAAAATATTTAACCCACGCCTTTACTCACGATACGATTATTATATGGTATCTGATTATGAAAAAGACAATAATAATGAGTATTTGGGATAATAGGGAAATCACAACCCACGACTTTACCCACGATTGCTACGAACCACACTCTCGCATAGTTCATTTACCCTACTTTTCCCTGAAAAATGGGGGTTTTCTTAACCCACGCATTTGGGAGTTATGAAATGACTAAAAACTCACATTTTTGATACAATTATTTTATGAGTGAAAGAACTATAGAATTTGAAGATGGATGGAGAAAAGTTTATACAGGAGAACTAAAAGATGATAAGAGACACGGAAATGGAAAAATGGTTTGGGAAAATGGTGCGAAATACTCGGGAGAATGGAAAAACGATAAAATGGATGGATTAGGAAAATATACTTTCTCAGATGGAAAAATACCAAAGGAACATATTGGAAGATTTAAGAACGGACTACCTAACGGGAAAGGACTTCTAACTTATAAAAATGGGAACATATATGACGGAGACTTTAAGGACGGAAAAAGACACGGCAAAGGAACTATGAAATGCCCCGATGGAACAAAATACGTTGGTGAATGGAAAGACGCAAAGGAACACGGTCAAGGAACTTTTACTTATCCTAATGGTTCAAAAGATGAAGGTGTATGGAGAAACGGAGAATTCGTTGAATAAGAAGTACGCGTA
>PCAG01000016.1 GCA_002730475.1 Spirochaetales bacterium
AAATCGGAGGGCTACATAGATAATTCTTTTTGGGGACTAGGTTGGTCGGAGTACATGCTTAAAAATTATCGTGATGCGTTAAATCATTTTTCTTCTCTTGCACACTCGGACGAACCTTATCATCAAGCTAGAGGGCTCTATTGGAAAGCGAGATGTTTAGAAAAATTGGGCGACTTAAACAGTGCAAAAAAAACTTACATGAAGATATTAGAAAATCACAAAATGGGTTACTATCTATATCTAGCATCAATAAAACTTGATAAAAAATTTCATTCAAAACCAAACATAATCCACAAGAAACAAGGAGTGGTCAATCTCAATCAAGAGATGAAGTTGCTTTTCTCTGTCAAGCATCTCAATGTCGCACATCAAGAAGTAGCAAGCTACATTAAGAAGAAAATTAATTCATCAAATTATAGAGATTATCTTATCGCTCTTGAATCAGCACAAGAATTCAATCTTGTAATTAAGTTATCATATCAATATCCATCGGAAGCTTATCATAAGTATCCAAAGGGATTTATTAATATCATTGAAACCCATTCCAAGAAATATGGTCTCGATAAAAATCTTATATTAGGATTAATTCGAGAAGAAAGCCTGTTCGATCCAAATGCAGTATCTCATGTTGGAGCAATGGGACTGATGCAGATTATGAATTACACAGGGAAACAAATAAAGAAAGACCTAAAATCTGATGGAAGACTAGTTAACCTGAACCCTGCCTACGCATTGTTTGACCCTGAAACTAATATTCTTATGGGAACTTATTATCTCTCAAATCTTATTAAAAAATTTGATAATAATATCTTCTTAGCTTTAGCAGCTTACAACGGTGGTCCGAAAAATGTACAAAAATGGTTAGTTCGTTTTGATGGCCTTGAGGATGACGAGTTTGTAGAGAATATTCCCTTTAAAGAAACCCACGGATACGTCAAAAGAGTTTTGAGAAGTTATTTTTATTATATGTTGAATTAGAGAAATCTAATCAAATCTTACAGAAATTCCCAAGTATGTTCAGCCCCAAATCGCTACTCTTCTCTGGATGGAACTGTGTAGCATATATGTTTTCAAAACTGACCGAGGAGCCAAAATCGTCACCATACGAAGATGTTGTATCTACAATATCCAAATCTGGGTCGATTTTATACGAATGAACAAAGTAAACCCAGGATTCATCTTCGACACTCTCAAACAATTTGGATTTTCTTTTCATCTTAATCTGGTTCCATCCCATATGAGGTACTTTTAATTTATTTTTATTGAAATTCATTTTACTTATGCTTCCTTTAAAAATTGACAAACCTTGAACACCAGGGCTTTCCTCGCTACTTTCGAAAAGAATTTGTAATCCCAAACAGATTCCTAAGAATGGTTTGCCGCTTTTGATAGATTTTTTTATTATTTCTGTCAATCCTTTGTCATCAAGATTTTGCATACAATCCCCAAAAGCTCCAACACCTGGAAAAATTAAGGAGTGAGCGTTCTCAATGTCTTTAATGGAATCGGTAATCTGTGATTCAAAATTTAACAGCGCAAGAGCCTTGTATACTGATTGTAAATTTCCATGACCGTAATCGATTATCGCTATCATTAAAGATTGCCTTTTGTCGATGGAATCGAATCCGACCTTGAATCAATTGAAGTAGCAGAATCGAGAGACTTTGCTACAGATTTAAATATTGACTCAACAATATGATGGCTGTTTGTGCCATATTCTAATTCGATATGCACATTGGCCTTTATATTATTAGTAAATGCTTGAAAAAATTCTCTTGCTAACTCAGCATCAAATTCTCCAATTTTTGAAGTTGGGAGGTCGACTTTGAAAACAAAAAATGGTCTGCCACTTAAATCAATGTGGGAAGATGACAAAGTCTCATCAAAAGGGACAACGCTTGATCCGTATCTTTTAATAGATTTTTTCTCTCCTAGAGCTTCGTCAAACGCTTGTCCCAGAGCAATACCAACATCTTCAACAGTATGGTGAAAATCTATTTCGGTATCACCTAGGGCTTTAATTTTTAAATCAAAATATCCATGCTTGGATAATTGTTCAAGCATATGGTTAAAAAAAGGTATGCCAGTATCAATATCATATTCTCCAACACCGTCGATATCCAAATCTATCGATACATCAACCTCGTTTGTCTTTCTTTGAATACTGGCAAATCTACTCATGTTCTGATGTTAAACGAAAAAATATTAATATTCAATTTGAAGTTACATGTCATGTTCGTCTTCGATTTCTCCCAATACTTCTTCCAAAATATCTTCAATTGTGACAATTCCAACTGCATTCTTGGGTGTCCCCACAACTGCAAGGTTTGATTTTGATTCTTTAAGTTCATCAAGCAGTCTAGATGCCAGATAATTTTCTTCGACGAAAAAACAGTCATCTGCAAGGTTAGATACTAACTCGTTATTCGACCTACCTAGAAGATAAAATGCGTGAATGATACCTCTAATTTGGTTTTTTTTCATATCATATATCGGGAACCTTGAAAATCCTGTTTGTTCAATTAATTTTTTAGCATCAGCAACATTACTATTTAAATCAATAGCCGCTACATCAACAATTGGGATCATTATGTCTTTAACTTTAATCGTGTCGAATAAGAAGATTTGATTTAATATTTTATCTCTAAATTGTTGAGAAGAATTTTCTACAGCAGATCCGGTTTCTAATGCGTGAATCAGTTCTTCCCTTGTTATCAATTTACTTTTTGTTCCAATCATTTTTACGATTATATTGGTTAAAAACCTAACAAGAAAGAGTAGTGGTTTAAATAAGAAACTGAAAATTAATGAAAAATATATTGTTTTAAGTACAAAGAAATTACTTTGTTTCTGAAATACAGATTTTGGTATAACCTGTCCAAAAATTACAATAAGAGGAGTTAGTATGATAACCGAAAGTAAGTGTGGATCATAATTGGGATATGTCTCTTCTACAAATGATGATACAAGAACTGTATTAATGACAATGCATAAATTTTCACCGACAAGACTCGTTGCTACATATTCCTCTATTTTGTTAATTGATTGCATTACCAATTTTGCTGATGCCAGGCCTTCGTCCGCCTTAGATCTTATCTTTCCTTTGTCACATGACAAGAGGGATATTTCCGAACCGGCAAACATTGCCTGAAGAAGCAAAAGCAGTAAGGTCGTAATCGGTAATGTGACAAGATTAATCATGGCTTATCCTTTCCGCCGAAATTTTCGTAATCCTGTTATCTTTTATTTCTTTTACGGTTAATTTGATGTTGCCATTTAAAATAAATTCATCTTTTTTTGGTAATCGTCCCAACTGATTAAAGACAAAGCCTCCCATGGTTTCAATGCCTAAATCTTCTGATATATATGACTTGTTCATTTCATTCGATATACCATTAAGACCTGCGTATCTCAAAACGCCATACAAACAAGTTTCATTAAATTCGCTAATTCTAGTCCTTCCGTCAAAGTACAAAATGTTGTCTTCAAAAATCATTAAATCATCATCAACATCTCTTTCGTCTTCAATTTCTCCAAATATTTCTTCGATAATATCGTCAAGCGTAACAATTCCTTCGAGTCTTCCATACTCATCAATCACTATTGCAATGTGACGTTTCATAATTTGTAGTTCCTTTAAAAGCCCTAGTGCGTTTTTTTTATCAGGGACAAAGTATGGCTCTCTTAATATTGAATAAATTTCTGGCGATTTATGAGTCAGTAAATCTTTCGAATGAAGAATACCTACTATATTATCTGAGTCTCCCTCGTAGACAGGAATTCTTGAAAACCCATTATCCTTTATTGCAACTAGAGCTTCTTTTCTTGTAATATTGCTTGGCAAAAGGAATAGGTCCGGCTCCGGAGTGAGTATCTTTGTAAGATTAATCTTTTCTAATTTTAATAGATTATCTATTATTTTACTTTCACTTCTCTTAACCGAGCCTTCGTCCTCACCTATATCAATTAAGCTTGGTATATGTCCCAAGGATTCTTGATGATGTGGAACAGAAGTGCCTTCCTTGGGATCAAACAATTTTATTAAAAATCTAGATAAGCCATCAAAAAAAATAGTCAAAGGGAACATTATTTTGTTTAAAAAATAAACGGGGGGTGCAACAATCGTTGAAATAGTTCTTGAAAATTTTACACCAATGGTTTTTGGAATAATTTCACAAAATATTAAGATTATTATCGAGGCTATAAAGATAGTTGCTATTGAAATTAATTCGTCAGGTATTTTTCCAATAAATAATTTATTTAATTTTGATGTAATCAAACTTGTTATGGTTACATTAAGAATTTCATCCGCTAACAAAATTGTTGCGATAATCGACGCTGGATTTTTAATAAATCCTTCAAGAAGCTTACCAACAGAAGACTTTTTCTTTATCAAATCTATTTGATATCGCTGAAGAGAAAAAATGGAACTTTCTGTAATTGAAAAAAAAGCGGATAATAGAATTAGACCAAATATTAAGATTATAAATAGAGAGTATTCATTCATCTAGAATTTGTGAGTAAAACCGTCTGGTTTTAAGATTTTATCTTTTCCTCCAATTTCTAATATTATCTTTTTATCTTTAGTGATTTCGCCAATTTTAAAAATTTTGAATTTTTTTGTTCTCACCAAACTTTCAAATTTCAAATAAGAACTTCTCTTTATAGTAAACATCAACTCGTAATCATCTCCTCCTCTTAACACATTCTCCTCCGCACCCCTTGCGTTTTGAATTGTCATATGCTCCTTTGATTTAGGTATATCCTCCCAAACAATTCTTGCGCCTAATCTTTTCCTTCTTGAACCAACAAGTCTATGAAGATCGATGAGGAGGCCATCAGTTATATCAATCATGGAAGACACATAATTAAGTTGTCCTAGAAATTTTCCCAGTTTAATTTTCGGATTAGGGTGTTTATATTTCTCCACTAATCTCCTTTGTTCGATGGTCTGGATTCTCTTTTTACGTTTATTTAAAATTTTTAATCCAAGTGAAGCATCTCCAATATTGCCTGAAACATATAGAAAGTCTCCATTGGTACACTTTCCTCGTTCTTTATATTTGTGATTTTTTAACTCTCCTATAACAACTACATCAATAATTAAAGAATTTGATTTTGATACATTACCTCCAACTAAGGAAATCTTGAACTTCTTTGAAGTCTTTTCAAATCCATCAAAGAGCTTGTCGATAAATTTTTTAGTTGTACCTCGTGGGAGCAAAAGAGAATTCAGAAAAAATCTTGGCACCGCTCCCATTGCTACTATATCACTGATTGCTATCGCCAACGAACGTGATGAAATTTCTTCCGGTGTAAAATTCTTTCTATTGAAGTGCACATTCTCAACATGGGAATCACATGAAACAACAATCTGATTGTCAATAATTCGACAAACAGCCGCATCATCACCTATTCCATTAAATATCCTTTTAGATTCAGACGAAAATCTCTTTTTGACTAATGATTCGATGTAAGTTTCATCAAGCATCTTGAGGAGTTGTGCAATGTTTACTCCAATAAGAATGATAAATTACTTTCGAACTCTTTCCAAGGGCTACACAAGGTAGAGCTCGAGAACATTAAATAAAATATCAATAACGTCCTTTCTTGAATTATGGCCCATAATCCCTATTCGCCATATTTTTCCTTTTGTTGGACCCAGCCCACTACCGATTTCTATATTATGCTTTAGCAATAGATTTTGCCTAAAAGTAGAGTCGTCAATTGCGTCGGGAATAAAAATCGACTTGAGCATTGGAAGTGAGCTATGTTTCTTTTTATTAATAAAGGACTTGATTCCCATCACCTCTAATTTTGAGTCAAAATAATCTCCATTTTCTTTATGCCTAGTAAATCTTCTATTGAGACCTTCGTCATGACAAATTCTCAATCCCTCATTTAATGCATAAAGCATATTGACCGGGGCCGTATGATGATACACTCTTTCGGATCCCCAGTAGTTAATCAACATCGTAAGATCTAGGTACCATGAAGCTATCTTGGTAGTTCGTTGTTGGATTTTACTTAGTGCTTTATCACTAAAAGTTATAGGAGAAAGTCCTGGTGGAACGCTTAAACATTTCTGAGTCCCGGAATAACATACATCAATACCCCAATCATCTGTTTTAACTTCAATCCCAGAAAGCGAAGTTACTGTGTCCGCAATAAAGATAATATCAGTGTCTTTAAGATAGTTGCCAATATGATTTAAGTCTTGAAGTGCGCCCGTAGAAGTTTCCGCATGAACGACTGATACAGCCTTCAGATTCTTTATAGATTTAATTTTTTCAATAACTTCCCCTTGATTAAAGGTCTCTCCCCAGTTCACACTCATTTCGATTACAGAGGCTCCATATCTAGAAGCAACATCGGACATTCTTTCTCCAAAAACGCCATTTTTCAGAACCAGAATCTTATCTTCTTTTTCTAGTACGTTTGCCATAGCCATCTCCATACCGGCACTGCCCGTACCAGAAACGGCAAAAGTAATCTTATTCTTTGTTTGAAATACCTCCCTAAGTAAATCCGAAATATTATCTAGTATGTTAAAAAAATCTGGGTCTAAATGGCTAATGGTTTGTTCGGAAAGTGCCCTTCTAACTCTTTCATCTATATTAGTTGGACCGGGACCTAATAAAATCTTTGATTTTACCTCTAAGAAATCTTTTAGTTGCTCTATGTCCTTCTCTTGCATGAAATAATTATAATTAATTCTAGTTCAATTTTAATCAATTAAAAAATCCAATACTTCTTTATCCACAATATTTGGATTCTCTTTCCAAAATCCATGTCCACCAGGAAATCCTATTACCTGACTGTTTCTTACAAACCTAGCTATTTCGATTGATTTTTTTGGCGAGACAATCAAATCATTTTTTCCATAAACAATAAGAGTTTTCGCTCTAATTCGTTTCAGATAATCAATATTATCTAACGATTCAATAGCCCTACATTGGCTTAGGTATCCCTTTATATCACTTTCTTTATCTTCAATTGTGCTATTTTTATAAGTAGAAAAATTTCTATCGACATAATCTCTTGAATAACCCAACAGTAAAGCATTAAACCATATCTCCTTTAATCCAACATTCTTCGCAATTTTTTTAGATACGGATATTATCTCTTTTCCCACTTTGTCTCGTGAAGCGCATGTACATGCAAGAACTAATTTGTTGATATTTTTGGGATATTTCGAAGCAAGAACTTGGGCTATCATGCCACCCATTGATTTGCCCACAACGTGGGTGCGTGAGATATTTAATCTCCGAATTATTTCAAGGCAATTATCAGCAAAGATCTCCATTGAATAATCAATTTTCGGCTTAGAGCTTTTACCGCTCCCTAAATTATCAAAAGCCAATACAGAAAAAGAATCTTTGTAGTAATTAACTTGGTGTTCCCAGCTTGATATGGTGCTACCTAGTCCGCCGATAAAAAAAATAAAAGGCTTATTTTGCTTCCTTTTTATTAAATAATTAATTTTTCCAAGCTTCGTTTCTAAATACGGAATTACAAACTCCTTAAGTAGCTATCAAGAATGAGGCATGCTGAAAGCAAATCCTGATAGTTTTTTCTTTTTTTTCTAGACATATTCATTTTCTTTATCAATATGTTATCAGCTTCCTTTGAACTAAAATTTTCGTTCCAGTATTCAATCTTTGTTGTGGTATTTCGTTGTAAATCATGATAGAAATTTTCGATATCATCCTGGATTTTTAATCGTCCGTCGTCTTTAAATGGCATTCCTACTAAAACAAGTTCCGCATTTCTTTCTTTGATAATTTCAACTATCTCTTTTATATGGCTTTTATCAGGTTTGTTCATCACAAGTTTTACGGGATGGCTAGAGATTCTCAAGTCATCACATCCGGCCACGCCTATTCTTTTTAATCCAAAATCAATTGCTACAATACTCATGTTGAATACATCCTATATTATATAGCAATGTCGGACGATTTATATTCTTTTAAAATGAATATTTTTTCATTTTGTTGGATTGTAATTCTTAGATAAATTTTTTAGTCTAAACGCATGAAAAATCTCAAATAGAGTTATCTAGTCGATAGTTTATGATAAAATAACCTAAGATTTATTTTTAGATGAGTATTGTTACAAGATTTGCTCCCAGTCCAACAGGCTCTCTCCATTTAGGAGGAGTTAGGACAGCTATATTTAATTTCCTTTTTGCAAGAAAAAATTCAGGGAAGTTGATACTAAGAATTGAGGATACAGACCAAGAAAGGTCTACCGTCGATTCGTTAGATGAAATAATCTCGTCCCTAAAGTGGTTGGGTGTTAGTTGGGACGAAGGTCCATATTTTCAATCAAAGAGATTGGATACGTATAAAAAATATGCGGAAACCTTATTGGATAAAAGTTTAGCTTATAAATGCTTTATGACAAACGAAGAAATTAAACAGCTCAAAGAAGAAGCTTCAAAAGAAAATAAGATATATCGGTATCCAAAAACATGGAGAAACAGGAGTGACCATCCAGACAATGCCGATTTCGTAATACGGTTTAAGACTCCAGAATCGAAAGAGATAAAATTCTCCGATTCGCTAAGGGGGCAAATCAGTATAGATTCAAGCAATATAGATGATTTTATTATTTTAAAAAGTGACGGCTTTCCAACATATAATTTTGCCTCAGCTGTAGATGATGCAGAAATGGGAATTACGAACGTAATCAGGGGAGAGGATCATCTTTCGAACACTCCGAAACAAGTTCTTATCTTTAATGCAATTAATAAGAAAATTCCTACTTATACACATGTATCCATGATACTAGGTAAAGATAAAGCCAAATTAAGCAAAAGGCATGGCGCTGAGTCGATAAAAAACTTCAAGGAATCAGGATATATAGCGATTGGAATTATAAATTATTTAGCCCGTCTTGGTTGGTCACATGGGGATCAAGAAATTTTTAGCTTAAATGAAATGATTAATTTGTTCTCTCTGGACAATCTCAGTAAATCACCTGCTATATTTGATACCGAAAAACTCGATTGGGTAAATGCGTCGCATATCAAGCGCTCGGATAATAATAACTTGAAAAAACTATTAGAACTTGAACTTTATAAAGAAATTAATGTTGATTTGGCAATTGAACTCACAAAGGCGAAGTCAAAAAATCTAAATCTATTAAAAGCATCTCTTGGATTTTGCGAAAACGAATACGTAGATATTAGTGAGGAATTAAAGTCTGAAGCCCGTGAAAACGATGGGGTTGATTTAATTAAGCAATTTTCTAGAGACCTTGATTCCATGGATGAATTTACCGAAAAAGCTATCAGAGAACTTTTTGCTACTTTCTTAGAAAAGAATAATATCAAAATGAAGAATATAGCTTCACCATTAAGAATTGCTTTAACTGGTAGCAAAGTTTCTCCAGGGATATATGAAGTGATACGAATTCTAGGTAAAAATCTAACTCTAAAAAGACTTAGGGCTTTCGTTTCATGAAAAAAAAATCAGACATAATAGCAATTGGCATTGCAGGCTTAATGGGAAGCGGAAAATCCGAGGCTCTTAAATTTTTCAGAAGTCAAAATATACCGACAGTCAATCTTGATTTAGAATCACGAAAACTCACAAAGAGAGGTACGCCTTGCTACAAGAAGATAATAAGGAAATTTGGCACTGGAATATTAAACAAAAACTTAACGATAAATAGAAAAAAATTAAGAGAAATAATCGCCAACAGCAAAACAAAGAGAACGGAGCTTAACAAAATAGTACACCCTGAGTTGCTTGCACAAGTAAAAACAATTTGTAAAACCAATTCGATTCGAGGTAAACGTATCATTGTTTTTGAAGGAGCATTAATCTCAAAAAAAACAAGAATGGGGTTTCTTCTAGATAAAATTATTTTTATCGATGCACCAAAAGAAGTTTTAGTCAAGAGAATTAAGAAACGGGATATGTTAGATGAACAATTTGTAATCAGATTATTAGATATGCAGAAAGATATCGAAAAAAACCGTAATACCGCTGATTTTATTATTGATAACGACAAAACCCTTAACAAACTCAAAATACAATTACGAGTAATACTGGATAAATTATCTCATTAGATTATATTTTAGTTAACACTGGATTTTTATAGTTAATATTTGACAAGTAATTTTAACGGATTATTTGTTTTTGGATTATTACTTCGCGAGGATTTATATGCAAAAGGAACAGACTATGGAACAAAAGATCGAGTTCCTGGAAGAGAAGATACGAAGGGCTGAGGAAGGTGGGGGTCCTGAAAGAATTAACAAGCAACATGAAAGAGGGAAGCTGACTGCTAGAGAGCGAATACATGCTCTTCTAGATAATGACTCTTTTACTGAACAAGGTAAATTTGTTGAACACCAAAACCACAATTTTGGAATGGAAAAAACAAAATTTATGGGGGACGGTGTTGTAACTGGCTATGGCACCATAGATGGACGACAAGTATTTGTCTACTCTCAAGACTTTACAGTTTTCGGAGGAGCCCTCGGACTAGGACACGCAAGAAAGATAACGAAGATTATGGACATGGCAATGCGGGTTGGTTGTCCCGTTATAGGATTATGCGATTCGGGTGGAGCAAGAATTCAAGAAGGTATACGTGGTCTAGCTGGCTACGCAGAAATATTCCTAAGAAATGTACAAGCTTCTGGGGTCATCCCTCAACTATCTGCGATTATGGGCCCATGTGCCGGTGGGGCTGTGTATTCTCCTGCTATGACTGACTTTATCGCAATGGTAAAGAGCACAAGCTATATGTTTATTACAGGCCCTGATGTAATAAAAACTGTAACGCACGAAGAGGTAACATCCGAAGAACTTGGTGGAGCTGTCGTGCATAGTACGCAAAGTGGTGTGGCGCAGTTCGCTACAGAAAATGACGAAGATTGTATAAATCTTCTAAGGGAACTTTTTAGTTTCTTGCCTCTTAATAATATGGAGGATCCACCAGAAATAAAATGCGACGATCCGATTGACAGAAAAGTCGACAAACTTAGAGATATTGTTCCTTCAAACCCAAACAAGCCTTACGATATGAAAGAAGTAATCAAGGCAACCGTGGATAGTGAGTATTTTTTTGAAGTAGCAGAAAATTACGCGCAAAATATCGTGACAGGATTTGCTAGGATGAATGGTAAAACCATTGGGATTGTGGGAAATCAGCCAAATGTTTTAGCTGGAGTTCTTGATATCCAATCTTCCATTAAAGGGGCAAGATTTGTTAGATTTTGTGACTGTTTTAATATACCTCTTCTGACATTCGTTGATGTTCCTGGATTTTTACCTGGGGTCAATCAAGAGCTTAATGGGATCATCCTTCATGGAGCCAAACTCTTATATGCCTATTGTGAAGCAACAGTGCCAAGAGTAACCGTAATAACGAGAAAAGCCTATGGTGGAGCATATGATGTTATGTCTGCCAAGCATATAAGAGGAGATATAAACCTTGCTTTCCCCACAGCAGAAATTGCAGTCATGGGTCCAGATGGTGCAGTTAATATCGTCAATAGAAGAGAAATACAAAATTCTGATGATCCGATTGCTGAGAAAGAAAGGCTAGTAGAGGAATACAAAAGCCTCTTTGCTAACCCTTATAGGGCAGCCAATCTGGGGTTTATCGATGATGTAATCATGCCCGAGGACACGAGGAGTAAAGTGATAAGTTCGTTTGAAATGCTTAATGGAAAGAGGCAAGATAATCCGCCAAAAAAACACGGATTAATCCCTCTATAGGCAAAATCGGGTGCGGTAATGTATAAAAAAGTTCTAATAGCTAACCGTGGTGAAATCGCAGTAAGAACAATAAGAGCCTGCAAAGAACTTGGGATAAAAACCGTTGCGGTTTTCTCGGATGCTGATAAGAATTCTCTCCACGTCAATTTCTCTGACGAAGCTTTTAATATTGGAGGGTCCTTACCTAGTCAAAGCTATTTGGTGATTGATAAAATTATTAAAGTTGCTAAAAAATCTAAATGTGATGCTATTCATCCGGGCTATGGTTTTCTATCCGAGAATACAGCTTTTGCAGAAAGATGTGCGAAAGAAAAAATAGACTTTATCGGTCCTAGTCCTGAATCTATACAACTAATGGGAGATAAAATTACATCTAGGGATATTGCTAAAACTGCCAAGGTTCCATTGGTCCCAGGTACTGATGGTGAAGTAAAAGATGATGAAGCTCTTGCAGTAGCTAAAAAGATTGGATTCCCTCTAATGATCAAAGCTTCCGCGGGTGGTGGTGGAAAAGGGATGAGATTAGTTAAAAAAGAATCAGACTTTGAAAGCTCATTAAGAATGGCTAAAAGTGAGGCAAAATCTGCTTTCAACAATGACGCCATATTTATCGAAAAATTTATCGAAGAACCAAGGCATATTGAAATTCAAATCCTGGGTGACAAGAAAGGAAACGTAATACACTTATTTGAAAGAGAGTGTTCAATTCAAAGAAGACATCAAAAAGTCGTGGAAGAAGCTCCTTCGCCTGGCGTTAGCGAAAAAACAAGAAAGAAGATGGGTGCGATAGCCGTAAAGCTTGCCAAAAAAGTGTCCTATCATGGAGCAGGAACGGTAGAATTTATTATGGATCAGAAAGAAAACTTTTATTTTCTTGAGATGAACACAAGAGTTCAAGTCGAGCATCCAATTACAGAAATGATAACCGGTATAGATATTGTAAAAGAGATGATACGAATATCTTGCGGCCACAAATTAAGCATTAAACAAAAAGATGTATCAATCAGGGGGCACGCTATAGAGTGTAGGATTTGCGCCGAAGATCCTGATAATAATTTCTTACCAACTCCTGGTACCATCAATTATGTTAAAGCACCACAAGGACCAGGGGTACGTATCGACTCCTCTCTCTTTAATGGCTACAAAGTAACGACCTTCTATGACCCAATGCTTGCTAAAATAATTGTTTGGGGTCAAGATAGACATGCCGCAATTCAAAGAATGGGCAGAGCATTATCCGAATATGTTGTTCTCGGAGTGAGAACAAATATTGGTTTTCTGATTAGATTGATGGAGGACAAGGATTTTTTTGCTGGACAACTTGATACAGGCTTCATCGAAAAGCATAAAAAATTACTGCAAGTTCCAAAAAGAAATAAAGAGCTAGCTCTAATTGGCTCGGTAATTATCATGCATACATTTAATGGCATACAGAAAAAAGATAAAGATTCAAACCTTAAATCTTGGAAACATGCGGCAAGGGCATCTAGTATATCTAGAAGTTCCGCTTTTTAAAAATGAGATATGATTTAAAAATTGACAACAAGATAATCTCGTTTGATCTTGAACAAAAAGATAAAGATTATCAAATCATTCTTGACGAAAAAAGTTCTAATGCGGATTTAGTAAAAGTAGACTCAAATCTTTATTCTCTCGTTGTTAACGGATCGACTTTCAATATCGCTATTTTTAAAGAAGGGAAAACCATACAGGTTTATTACAAGGGGGATTTGTTTACTTTCGAGGTACCTTCGCAAAGAGAGAAAGGTTCTTTTGAGAATTCATCTGGAATAGATAAGATTAACGCACCAATGCCCGGTAGAATTATTAAAATTTTAAAAAATATTGATGATTCCGTTTCTGAAGGAGACGGAATTGTTGTTATTGAAGCAATGAAGATGGAAAGTGAACTTAAAACCAACATGCCTGGCAAAATAACAGAAATAAAAGTCAAAGAGGGCGATACAGTTGAACTTGGAACTCACTTAATTACCGTTGAGTCAGATGACAAAAAAGAATAATCGTAAGTTGTGAAAACTAAGAAACTTTTTTTATTTTTATTTTTATTTTTATTTTATATTGCACCGAATCAATCTTATTCAAATAATACACAAACCATAAGAATTAATATTGGGAACGAGCCACCGACTCTAGACTGGAACCTGGCAACTGACAGTATCTCTTTTCAAATAATAAATAATATAATGGGTGGTCTCACGAAAATTGACAATAATAGAATTGAAGCAAATTTGGCCGAATCATGGGAGATAGATGAATCTGGAAAAGAAATTATTATAAAGATAAAAAAGGTTTATTGGAATGATGGGGAAGAGCTAATAGCGCAACACTTTGTAGATTCTTGGGAAAGATTGCTTAATCCAAAAACCGCTGCCGACTATGCATACTTCTTGTACGATATAAAAAATGCAAAAGAATATAATTTAGGAAAAATCTCTGATTTTAATCTAGTTGGAGTAAAAGCCTTAGATGGTAAAACCCTTCAAATTGTTTTAACTGGAAGGAAGTCCTATTTTTTAAGCGTATTAAGCTTCATGTCCACTTTTCCAATTCGAAAAGACGTAATAAATGAGCATAATGAAAAATGGATTGAACCTGAGAATATAGTAACACTTGGGAACTACTATCTAACCAAATGGGAGAATCATGATTTTATTCTGCTAGAACCACGCAATACATATAAGCCTAAGATTATGCTCATCATGAATAACAATCCAACATCAACTTTGGCTATGTTTGAAAATGGGAAATTGGATATCGTTGATGGTGGGGGCATCCCTCTTTTAGAAATACCTTACTTAAAAAAATCAGCCACTCTAAAAACGATGTCAAGCTTTAGAAACAATTACATAGGATTTAATGTAAACAAACCTCCTTTTAATGATACAATGACCAGAATGATTTTTGCGCGCGTAATAGATAAGCGAATTTTTACACAGATTCTTCATACAGTAAGGCCTACAAATTCTTGGCCACCAAATACTATCCCTCCAATACATGGAGATTATTATTATCTTTGGTATGCAGATTTCATTCAAACAGGGAATAGTTATCTTGACTCGATTGGATATGAGAATAGGGAGGCGTTCCCGAATGTTAAACTTCTTTATCCCGAATCCGGAAATAATAGGATTATTGCTGAAATACTTCAAAATATTTGGTATGAAACCCTTGGAATCATGGTAGAGATAGAAGGATTAGAGTGGAAAATATATTTAAGTACTCTTGATAATGATAGACCGCATATGTTCAGAGGTGGTTGGATTGCAGATTATCCCCATGCCCACAATTTCATGAATTTATTTACTTGTAGTAGCGGAAATAATGAGACAGGATGGTGCAACGAAAAATACGATGAGTTAATCAAGCTTGCATCAGAGAACTACAACCCCGAAGAAAGCAAACATCTTTATCGGCAAGCCGATGACATCCTTGCTACAGAGATTCCGATTATTCCACTTTTTTACTCGGACCAGATTTACCTTCAAAGCGAAAGAATAGATAATGCAGGATTTACGAGTATGGGGATAATAGATTTTAATAAAATAACTCTAAAAGAACCTAAGGATTAAAATACGGGATTATATCTTTTGCATATGTTTCCATCGCTTTGTCAGCATCAGGACTAAAATAGTGGAACAAGACGAAGTGCTTAACTCCTCTGTCGACATATTTCTCGATTTTTTTAATACAATCATCTTTAGAGCCAGTAATAGTAAAATCAATAACCGCTTCTCTAGGAAAATATTGACCCATATCTCTAAATTTCTGTTTTCTATCCTCGTCGGTAGGAGTTATGTTGAAATAATTTAGCCCTTTGTATTCATCTGGAATATCAATATCGTATCCGGCTTTTTTCAATTGGTCTTGCATTATGCACACATATCTGAATGGCTCAAGTGTCTTATAAGCTTCGTCTTCATTTTTACCGAGCGAGGTGAACACCCACAAAGTTGAATCAACATCATCGATTGTACGACCAACTCTAATTGCAGAAGACTCAATCTTGTCTAATGATTCTTTATATAAATCAGGTGTTAAATCAATTGGCATCCATCCATTACCAATTTTGCCGGTAAGATCCAATCCTTTATCCGTGTGTGTAGCAAAATAAAAGGGTATGCTTTCTTTATCTTCGTAGAGATTTAACAATAAAGAAGCCTTTTCCATATTAAAAAATTCACCTTTGTAGTCCACCGTTTCCTTGGTAGACCAAAGCAATTTCATCACATCAACAGATTCAGTCATTCTTTGAAAAGGCTTATCCCAAGGAATTCCATAGGCATCTAAGTTCATAGACTCTCCTACCCCTAGAGCAAGTGCAGCCCTTCCTTTAGAAAGATGATCAACTGTAGCGAGTCGCTGAGCAAGAACCGCTGGGTGATTTCGATGAGGATCAGAGGTGGCTCCTATAGTAATATTCTTTGTTTGTACTGCAATAGCTGCGGCAATTGTCCATGCCTCAAACGCAGGATGTGGGGATATGAAGGATAAATGGTCGGGAAGCCATAGACTATCAAATCCTAACTTGTCAGCTTTAACAGAAAAATCAACCAAACCATCCGCATCTGCACCAGGCATCGGTGGAACTAAACCAAATTTAATCTTACTCATATTGTCTAAAAAACAACCTCCAATACCGCCATTTTATCAAAAAACTGTAGCTTATTCTAGAAAACTTTTTAAAACTGATCCAACGTCAGATTTTGCTAATTTTTCTAGAGCTTTTTTCTCAATCTGTCTAATTCTTTCTCTAGTTAAATCAAATTTTTTTCCAATCTCATCGAGAGTATAAGTACTTTCCATCTTAATTCCAAATCTCATTTTGATAATTTCTTCTTCCCTAGGCGTAAGAGCTTTTAATGCTCCTTGTATACGATCAGTCAGAGAACTTTCAGCAACAATTTTATCAGGCACAGGTGAGCCTTCATCTGGAATAAAATCAAGGAGAGTGGCTTTTTCACCATCAAAAACAGGTGTATCCAATTGTACAACCTCATTTGTTGATTCCAAAATCCTCTTTACGCCATCCAATGAAATCCCGACTTTTTCTGCAATTTCTAAAGGAGTTGGCTTACGTCCAAGGTCCTTTTGTAGCGCAGTGCTTGCTTTAAAGACCTTGCTGGCTTGTTCCAGAACATAAACTGGAACTCTAATAGTCCTTGTCTGATCTAAAAGTGCACGTGATATAGCTTGGTGAATCCACCATGAGGCATACGTAGAGAATTTAAACCCTTTAGTATGATCAAATCTTTCTACGGCTCTCATTAGACCTACATTGCCTTCTTGGATGAGATCCTGTAGGGCCAACCCTCTGCCTATATATCGTTTTGCAATACTAACAACAAGTCTTAAATTGGCTTTAACGAATCTGTCTTTTAATGAATTGGCTAACTGCGTGTAAGCCCTGATGTATCCTTGAAGCTCAGCAAGTCTTTTTCTTCGTCCACCTTTTAATAACAATATCTTTTTTTTCTGGGTCGCTGTAATGTCTGAGGATTGAATTCTATCAACCAATGTTTGATAATTCGCTGCGTGAGCTTCGGATTGCTTGATTTTTGCAGATACTTCAACTTCTTGTTTGGATTTTAATAAAGGCTCCAAAGACATATCTTTAAAATATACGTACAGTAATCGATACTGCTCATCTGGTACCCAGTCCTTTTTCTTCTTTTGCGTACTAACATTTCTTAGTGTTGCTTTTTGATATTCTTCTAAAAGCGTCTTGTCATCCAAATCGGTCGAGTCAGAACTAGAACTAGAATTAGAATTAGAACTAGAACTAGAACTAGAATTAGAACCATACCCTTCATGCTCATTCGAACTCATAACATATTATCCTATA
Source organism: Spirochaetales bacterium (assembly GCA_002730475.1). Next base: position 17,602 of record PCAG01000016.1, read on the forward strand.
GCTAAAGTGCCCCTAATTATACTATGTTTATATAAATAAGTGAAGAAGGAGCTGGCCCGGAAGGGGTTGAACCTCCATTGCTTGGACCAAAACCAAGAGTCCTGCCATTAGACGACGGGCCAATCTGTAGATAATACAGAAAAATCAAATAAATTCAATCAACTAAGAAGCTCCATCCTTCAACCGAATTCGTTTTTACAGCTTTCACATTTATATAAGATTGAAGATATTTTTCAGCATCTTTAGTATCGAATCCATCGTCCAAGATAGCAAATACTGTCGAGCCGCTCCCAGATATCGAGTAATTAGACAAACCAAAATCATCTAAAATATTAAAAATATTTTTATATTGTTGGTGTTTCTCTATTAACATGGGAAGGAAATCGTTCTTTAAATGTAAATCCTGATTGTTAAAACAAATCTTTTTTGGTGAGTTCCGCTGCACAGGGTTTTCCTTATTGGAATGCTCCTTGTCCCATAAATCATAAAGATCTTTAGTTCCAGATTCAAAACCTGGAAATATAAGCAAATATCTAAGCTTGGGGGGATTCTTGATGATTTCCACAATATCTCCCCTTCCTGAAATTCTCGCGGTTCTAGAATAAAGAAAGAATGGAACATCAGACCCTAAGCTTTTAGCCATTGCTAACAATTCTGGAAAATTATCTATATGGAAGAACTTTGAGAGGCCTATTAGGATAGCGGCTGCGTTGCTACTACCTCCTCCCATGCCAGACCCTAGTGGTATATTTTTTTTTACGGATATTTTAATAGATTGTTTTATTGAAAAAGTATTATAGAAAGATTCCGCGGCTTTGAGAATTAAATTATCACCAATCGGAATCTCTGGACCCGAAGAATTTAATTCGACAAGTTTAGAGCTGTCAGCAGCCTCAATCACTATACTATCTTGTAATCCAATTGTTTGGACTACAGAGCTAATTTCATGGTAATTATCATCTCTTTTCTCTTTGATAATCAAATCTAGATTTATTTTCGCTGAGGAAAAAATCTGTATTTTGTTCATTAGTTATTAATTCTATATATATTTAAAAATAATTAAAGTAATCCCCTAGTGTCGTCACACTTGACAACTTATTAATTATGTTCTTTGTTTAACATGTGAGTTATACAATTGATAAATCTAGAAAATTGTTCCAAATAGCCTCTAAAATCATACCCGGAGGTGTGAATAGTCCAGTAAGATCGTTCAAAGCTGTGGGGGGCAATCCTATTTTTATAAAAAATGCTAATGGTCCTTATGTCTTTGATGAGGACGATAATAAATACATTGACTATATTGCTTCTTTTGGTCCACTCATTTTTGGTCATTCAAAAAAAGAAGTAATCGATGACGCATTTGCAGCAATGCAAAAGGGAACCACCTTCGGTGCTTGCCATAAAAACGAAATTAAACTTGCCCAATTAATATCCAATACCATACCATCAATGGAAATGTTGAGGTTGACCAATTCAGGAACCGAAGCGACCATGAGCTCGATTAGACTCGCAAGAGCATTTACAAAAAGAGATAAAATAATCAAATTTGAAGGTTGCTACCATGGTCATGCAGATTATTTACTAGTAGAAGGTGGCTCTGGTCTTTCAACTTTTGGATCTCCATCGTCTCCTGGTGTTCCAGATGAGTTTATAAAAAATACATTGATAGCAAAATTTAACAACATTGATAATGTTAATCAAATCTTTAATGATAATCCAAGTTCAATAGCCGCAATAATTCTAGAACCAGTCCCGGCTAATATGGGACTCGTCTTACCAGATGAACAATTTTTAGACAACCTAATTAATCTAGCTCATTCAAACAAAGCCTTAGTAATTTTTGATGAAGTCATTACTGGTTACAGATTAGGTCTGGGCGGGGCACAGAATTTTTTCAACGTAGAGCCCGACATGACATGTATAGGGAAAATAATTGGAGGAGGTTTTCCCGTAGGAGCATTTGGAGGAAAAAGAGAGATAATGTCAATCTTGTCACCTTCAGGTCCTGTGTATCAGGCTGGAACATTATCTGGAAACCCAGTCGCAGTAGCAGCTGGAATAAAAACACTTGAATTATTAATTGAATTGAGCCCTACTATTTACGCCGAATTAACAAAGAAAGCTCAGTATATTAAAGAAAATTTTGAAGCTGAGAGAATTGATCATATTAAATTAAATCAGCTTGGTTCAATGCTAACATTCTTTTTTAGCAAACGAGGAGTTATCAAGAACTATTCCGATGTTTTGTCATCCAATACAGATTTATATGGAAAGTTTTTTAGCATGTTACTATCTAATGGTATTATGTTGCCACCTTCTCAATTCGAGACAATGTTTGTTTCACATGCACATTCGTACAAAGACTTGGATGATACCATAGAAAAGTGTATAGAATCAGCTAAGAAGGTAGGCAAATCGTAATTGGCAAAAAGGAACAATTGGCTTAAATTTATTATGGTTGGTACCGAGCTTGCATTCTCTATATTGGCTGGAATATTTATTGGGAGCGAAATCGACCAATATTTTGATAAAACCCCGCTATTCACAATTATTGGGGTTATTTTAGGGTCGATTGCTGGTTTTAGTCTGATGATTAAAATAGTAAAAAATAAAAAAAATAATGTTAAATAAATCAAATAAAATTCTCACTGCAACAACGGTCTTGATTCTCATCATTTCTTTCATATTTTATAATAATGGTTTCGCGAAAGCAGCTCTATATGGATCTATATTGTCCTACTTGAATATTCTATCCATTCAATTTATTACAAGTTTGTTCATTGAAAAGAAAAAAACTAAGATATTTGCCTTTATTTTTACTGTATTAAAAATCCTAATACTGGTAGGAATAATGATTTATCTAATTCAGTTTTTGTCCCTAGATTTGATTGGATTTTTGACAGGTTTTAGTGTAATTTTAATTGTGTTTATTCTATTAATTCAAGGTAAATAGTTTATGAGTGCGTTAGAGCATGCCCAATGGACAGAGCTTTTAGGTGTCAGTGAATATGACCATATCATTGGTGCTGCCATTGTTGTCATTGTCCTAATTATCATATCTTTTAAAGTCAAAAAGGAATGCGCAGAATCTAGCCAAACCAAGGAGTCTCTCGCCCCATCGCCAAAATTTTCTATCGTTACTTTTTTTGAGTTTATTACTTTAGATTTTCTTTTGAAACTAATAGCCGATATTTTTGGCAGTGAAGAAAAAGCTCGAAGATTTCTACCTCTACTTGGAGGATCTTTCTTTTTTATATTCTTTGCGAATTTATTGGGAATTCTTCCAGGGTTTTATCCAGCATCACAAAATCTCAACACTACACTTGCAATGTCGTCAGTTATTTTTATCGCTTACAATTATCTTGGTTTTAAAGAACACGGAATGGGATATCTAAAACACTTTATGGGCCCAGTAATCTATTTAGCACCATTAATGATTGTCATTGAATTAGTAAGCCATTTAGTTAGACCGGCTTCGTTATCTCTAAGACTTTTTTGGAATATGTTCGGCGACCATCTAGTTCTGGGGATTTTCTCGAATTTAACACCATATATAGTGCCAGCAATTTTTATTGGTCTAGGTGTATTTGTTTCTTTTCTTCAAGCGTTTATATTTACCATTTTATCAAGCATTTATATATCATTATCAATAAGTCACGATCATTAATATAAGGAGGAATAAAATGAAAAGATTTTCGTTTCACACATTTTTTGTCTCGGCTCTCATCTTACTTCTTGCCCCTGAGCTTTTTGCCGCTGATCAATCAGGAGAAGCAATATCGGGTCTTGCTTTAGGTAGTGGAATCGGTATTGGAATTGCTGCCGCTGGTGGTGGAGTAGGAATGGGACGAATGGTTGCTTCAGCGTTAGACGCTGTTGGCAGGAATCCTGGAGCAGCTGGTCAGATTCAGACACCAATGATTATCGGTTTAGCCTTGATAGAATCTTTGGTCATTTATGCTTTAGCAATTACATTCTTATTGCAAAATAAGATATAAGAAATATTTTGGAAAGGTGAATACAGATTCACCTTTCTGACTTACTTATATTTTTACCAAGATTTAGATTTATTTGTTGTCTTATTGGTAAATTTTCCATATAAGAATTCGTATAAAGGCATAACTTCCCTATAGATTTCCTGTTTTTAATCTTCAATAGAGCTTCTTTGAATTGATTAATCAAAAATAGCTCTGGCTTGGCAATCTTAATTAAGTTTGTATCATACAAGTGGTTTATTTTTTTAATACACTCGAGATTAAAATCATCATTACCTTTTGCAAATGGTCCCCAAAAAACTCCAACCAAAGAGCAGCCCTTTAATAAAATTTTATTCAAGGGTGGGGCCGGAATATCGCCAGAGGCAAATCCCATAATCAGAATTATCCCTTTCCATTTAATGAAACTTAAAGAATCAACGGTGCTCTGTCCACCAATCGAATCATATATAACATCAAATTTTCCCGCGGAATTATTTTTCAAGCAACCCTTAAGATCGTCATCTTTATTCAAAATTAGCTTGTCTGCTCCATACTGTTTACACACCAGAAGTTTTTCTTCTGATGAGGCAACCGCCGTAACTCGACAGCCATACGCTTTAGAAATTTCTATCGCAGCCAAGCCAAGTCCTCCAGACGCCCCTAGTATCAAAATATCTTGATTAGACTGAACATCTGCCCTCTCGACCAGTGCATGATAAGAAGTTCCATAATTTACAGTCATGGATGCTGCCACATCAAATGGCATTTCTTCTGATTTTATTTCAACAAATTTAGAATTGACTTTAACGAATTCCGAGAACCCCCCCCAATTGGTAAGAGCCACAACTTCGTCTCCTATTTGAAAATTATTTACTTTTTTTCCTATTTCTACTACAACTCCAGATACTTCAACACCTGGCACAAAGGGAATCGGTGGATTATCTTGGTACTTTCCCTCGACAACTAAAATATCAGCAAAACTTATACCAGAACAATATACCTCGATTACAACATCGTTATCATTGGTTTTAGATAGATCGAACTCTCCAAGACTTAAATTGTCCAGAGATCCAAATTGATTTAGTCGAACTGCATGATTCTTCATTGTTTTGATAAAATCGTTTTTGCCAATTCAATCCCTTCCTCTTTAGAATGAAAGTTGCCCTCGAGCTGTTCATCAAATATCTCTGAAAGTATAGCTTTAAATTTTGGTCCAGGGGTCAATCCCAATGAAATTAAATCGTCTCCGGTTATTATTGGCTTGGGTGCGATAGGTTCATTTTGTAATTCACCCATCCTTTGTAGTGTATAGTCGTACAATGACAAATTTCCGTGACTACCCAAACAATCTGCTTTGTGTAATGCTAAGTGGTCCTCAAAATTGTCAATTGAGATAAATCTTTTAAAAGTACTTTTCTTCATTTGTTCTACATTGCCGAATTTCATATGTTCTTTCACTAAAGATGTTATATGAGAAATTTGCTTATTGGAGAATCTTAATCTTTTACAAATTTTTTGAGTTATTGTGGCACCAACATATTCGTGCCTATTAAATCTGATTCTATCTGTTTCAGTAAAAGTATCGGGCTTGCCTACATCATGAAATAGCGCCCCGTAAATAAGTTCCGTATTACTTTTCTTGTCATCATCCAACATATCCAAAACCAAACATGTATGACGGAACACGTCCCCCTCTGGATGAAATTCTACAGGTTGGCTTACACCCTTTAAAGATTCAATCTCAGGAATTATACACTTAAGCAATCCGGACTCGCTTAACTGGATTATGCCTTTTCCAGGATTTTTATCTTGGATTATCTTTGTGATTTCGTCTCTAATTCTTTCCACGCTAATACTGGAAATATTCGAGGCATGCTTGTAAAGTGCTTTTTGAGTCTCATCTTCAATTTGAAAGTTGAGCTTATTTGAAAACCGAATTGCTCTTAACATTCTCAAGTAATCTTCAGAAAATCTCTCTTCCGGTATACCTATCGCGCGAATTTTTTTAGATTGGATATCTTGAATTCCTCCACAGTAATCAAAAATCTCTGCCGTATCAGGGTCCAACATGAGACCATTAATAGTAAAGTCTCGCCTGTTTACATCTTCCTTTTGGTCCTTTGTATAAATTACGTTTACAGGATGTCTGCCATCTTCATATTTCATATCTTTTCTAAAAGTAGCAACTTCAAAGGAAAGACTGTCGACGATTACCAACATCACACCAAAACTTTGGCCTACAGATTTTGTATGTTCAAAAACACTTTGGATTTCATCTGGCGTTGCAGAGGTTGCGATATCAAATTCTTCGGGAGACTTCCCCAAGTAAAGATCTCTGACAGCGCCACCGACTATAAACGCAACATGACCGTTTGACTTTAATTTGTTGACTATCGTCTTTACGGTCTGAAATTTTTTACTATTTTTAATTGAATCCGCTAATTGAATCATTGTATTATATTATTTCTAGGAAACATTAATGTATATTATAGACAAAATCTAATTTAAATAAATGAAATGATGAATATCGAAGAAGTAAAGAGGCCTCTACAAGAAAATGGGTCAAGACTAATATACCAAATTTTGGATGGATTAAATTGGAAACAGTTAACTTTTAAAGATATTAGTTCGAATATCGATTACATCACTTCCTATCTTATAGCCAATAAAATCGAAAATAAGAAAGTTTTAAGCTTGTCCATGAACTGCTTAACGTCATTCATCCTTGAATCATCCCTTCTCTCTCTTGGATGTAATATAAGTTTTCTTGACGAGAGAATGCTTCAATCATTGGAGATTAAAGATGAATTTGATCTTATTATTATTAATGACATAGATAAGCTATCAAACAATCCTATCGTTAGACAATTTTTAGATAAAGGCAATGAGATAATATCAATTAGTGGTTTTCAAAATACGTCGAAATATAAACAAAACGTTAAATCAATACGACACATATACAAATTAGGCTTGCTATCAAAGAAAAAGCTTGATGGTACCTTAGAGGGTTATTTGAAAAATATTAAAAGAAGTAAATCTATTGAATTTGTAAACCTTAAAGGTTCTATTCGAGTAAACACAGAAGATTTTTTAACAATTATTGAGAAATATAAAGATGTTTTTTATGGTATAAATAAAAATGAATTCTCATCTTCATTATATTTGAAACCAGATCTTTTTTCCAAAGTTGTAAATTATTTATTCCTTTTAGCATCCAAAAAGTTTACAAATAACAATTCGCTAGCTGAGTTTATCGATAATGCAAGCGAAATAATGCCAAGAAGTTTGGTAATCGATTCGGAAAGTATTGATTACTTGATTGAAGTTAGTATTAGTAGCAATATAAAACTTAAA
>PCAG01000017.1 GCA_002730475.1 Spirochaetales bacterium
AAACCTGATTTTTCTGTAGCACAAAGATACTATCGACAATTTGAGTGCACAATGAAGCTTATTGAAGAGTTTGTTGGTACACTGAAAAGCATAAACCGTTATAACAATTCACTAATTGTCATTCACGGCGACCATGGGTCACACTTTGCAGGGCAATTGCTCAACACTAAAGGTAACTCGTTTGCCACCAATATGGATAATGCAGATAACGCACCTTATGATAATTCTATTGGAGTACATAAATTAACAGCTATTGAATCAAAAGCCAGAGCATTACTAATGATTAAGCCATTGTCTGCTACGGGCGAAATGCAAGTATCTGATGTTCCCACACAACTACTGGATGTTTACCCAACAATTATGGGGCAACTTGGTATTAACAACTTAAAGAATATTGCAGGCACAGATATTTTTAACAACCAAGATCTATACCATCGCCAGCGTTATTTCTATTACATGAGTGGTAGTGCACATGAAACTCAAATAATGAACTATCATACTATGGTGCCGCAGTATGATAAAAAATCAGGGGTATTATCGCTAATCCCTAAAAGCAAAGGCGAAACAACAGCCCACTCTTTTTTTAAGAATGCAGAAGATGTAAAAAAATATAAAGATATAAAATTTTACTACACGAGTGTAGATGGCAAGATCATAACGGATGTAGCTTGGATATTTTTTGATGGAATGGATATTCTTAACCATTGGGGAGCATGGACAAATAGCGATAAAGTTACCTTGGCTTTTGTACCTGAGGATGCAAGTTCAGGGCAATATAACAAATTAACTTTAAAGATAGCTGATGCATTTATTAATGATAGAAATCCACAGCTTAGTGCTAAGTTTTATTTAAATAAAACATTAATTGGCTCATTAGCCTTTAATATGCCTAAAAGCCAATATTCTTTTCCACAAACTGTCGAATTCATACTCCCCCAAGATGTGATTATTAAAGGCCAACCCAATATATTGGGAATACATATATAGAGGGTGCTAATTCAGAAAAGAATCTGGGCATAGGTAAAGACACTAGAAAACTAGGTTTGGGCCTAGTTGACCTATCTTTGAAATAAGATAAGTGATTTTTAGATATTTATTATTTATATTTACTACTATCTTATAAAACAGAGGAGTTTTATGCCTTTATTTACTATGATTACAGGCACCGTTTTAATTTTAGTAGGTGCACTAGGATACTATCTCTACACAACAACAACTGTTCTAATACCAGCCATTCTTGGCCTAATTATCTTTCTTCTTGGTATCTTATCAAAAAAAGAAATTAGGCGAAGAAAGTGTATTCATACCGCAATTATGGTTGTCGTTCTGGGCTTAGCTGCATCTTGGAGTGGCATTAAAGATTTGCCATTATTGCTTTCATGCTCTGAAATTATTACTTGTAATACTGTCGTAAGACCAGTCGCGATTTTATTTAAGTCTATTATGTTCATCGCCTTGCTTCCCTATTTGATTGTTTCGATACAATTCTTTATTAAAGCTAGGATGACTGATAGATAACAATGAAGAAAATAATCAAAACTATTAACAAGCTTGGTCCAAGTATCTTATGGGCTTCTGCCGCAATAGGAGTCTCACATATTGTTCAATCTACTAGGGCAGGAGCGACGTATGGTTATATTCTCATAGTTGCTGTGATTCTAGCAAACTTTTTTAAATATCCTTTTTTTGAATTTGCTACAAGATATACTGTCGTAAAAAACGAGACCGTACTTGATGGATATAAAAAGATTGGAGATTGGGCTATCTATCTTTTTGTCGGGCTTACGCTTTTGACCATGTTTACCATACAGGCAGGTGTAACAAGAGTTACGGCTGCGATTCTTCAAAATTGGTTGGGCCTTGAACTGAATTTCTTTTTTGTTTCTTTAATAATTTTGTTATTCTGCGGGCTTATAATACTTTGTCTGGACAGAAAGTATTTTGATAGATTTATTAAAATCTTAGTTTGTATCCTAATAATATCTACATTAATCTCAGTTTTTTTAACTAGTCAAATTACGGTTAGTCCGTCTGAGGATTTTGTGTCACCAACCCTACTATCTTCAGTGGGCCTAACATTTTTGATTGCGCTAATTGGATGGATGCCTTCACCAATAGATTTGTCGGCATGGTCATCAATATGGATTATGGAGAAGAAAAAGAACGAGAAGCAGTTTTCTTTTGAGGATAATTCCATTGATTTCAATTTCTCATACTTAACTACATCAATTCTTGCAGTCATGTTTCTAATACTAGGAGCGAACGTTTTTTATGGTAGCGGGGAAGAATTTGCCCCTAGCGCTGCCAAGTTCGTTAATCAACTAGTTCAACTTTATGCATCGTTAGGAGATTGGTCAAAGAATATTATCTTGCTTACTGCTTTTACTACAATGTTTAGCACGACTCTTACCTGCCTTGATGCGTTTCCCAAAGTTCTTAGGAAAAGCTTTAGTATTATCAGTCCAAAAAAGAATGAAGAGAAGGATTATGAAACCACATTTCTCTTTTTTGTTATTTTTGGAACACTCGTAACAATTTTCTATATAGGAGAAAAAATGAAGTATCTGGTGGATCTTGCCACGATTCTTTCATTCATGACCGCACCATTTTTAGCCTATCTCAATTATCGACTTGTTTTTAATCCTAATTTTCCGGAGCGCTACAAACCCAACACGTATCTCAAGATGCTTTCTATATCAGGACTTTGTTTCTTAAGTATCTTTTTAATAATATTTGTCCTAAATTTTTTTGGATTAATTTATTAAGATAGAGGGTATAATTGTATTATAATAAATATGTTCTGATGGATGGGAAGTATATCAAAGATAAACTTGAAAACATAATTCCTAAAACTACTGCGAAAGTAACTGGCGATGGCACACATTTCGAGGCTACAATTGTAAGCGTTGCTTTTGAAGGAAAGTCAACTCTTGAAAGGCACAAGATGGTCTATTCCGCCTTACAGGAGGAGATGGTTGAGGATATTCATGCTTTGTCCCTAAAAACTTTTTCTCCTGAAGAATTTAATAAAGAGTAGTTGTTATGTCTGACAATATTAAAGAAGAGATATCTAGAATGATTTCAGAGAACAGGGTTGTTTTATTTATGAAAGGAAACCCAGATATGCCGATGTGTGGGTTTTCATCTAGAGTCGTGGATATTTTAAATAAATTAGAAGTTCGATATCAATCTTATGATGTCTTGTCAGACCCTAAGTTGAGATCAGGAATCAAAGAGTTCTCAAATTGGCCAACACTTCCTCAGCTATATATCGATGGAGAATTCGTAGGTGGTTGCGATATCTGTGTCGAGATGTTTGAGAATGGAGAATTAGCAAAGAAGCTTGACAATTAATGAGCTCGAAAAGAATTTTTTTATTAGATTCTAGTTCTTATGTATTTCGAGCCTACTATCGTCCAGGAATAGAACTCGAAACATCTAAAGGGTTTCCTACTAAAGCAATTTATGGTTTTATCGGTATGACCAAGAAATTAATTGAGCAATCCGAGTATCTCGTTGCGGTCTTTGATCCCGGTGGACAATCATTTAGGAATGATATTTATGAAGACTATAAAGCGAATAGGGGGGAAGCTCCAGAGGACATATCCTTACAATTTCCCAAGATTATAGAATATTTAGAAGCCAGGGGAGTAAAAGTTTTATCCGTGGATAACTACGAAGCAGACGATGTTATCGGATCTCTTGTCAAGCAATTTGGGTCACAACATGAAATTACTATACTTTCTGGAGATAAAGACTTTACGCAACTTATTGATAGAAAAATCAATATGATAGATGCAAAAGGTAAGACGTATTCACCTCAAGAAGTAATAAAAAAGTACGGTGTAAAACCTAGTCAAATGGTAGATTTTTTTGCTCTCGTAGGCGACTCTATTGATAATATACCAGGGGTTAGAGGAATAGGCCCTAAAGCTGCACAAGAGTTATTGGTTAAATATAAAACTCTAGAGAATATTTATAAGAACCTAAAAAAGATAGAACGATTACGAATAAGAGAGCTCCTTTCAGATTATAAACAAGAAGCCGAATTGAGTAAGGACTTGGTAACTCTCAGAACCGATTTAAAAATTCCTTTAAAGCTGGACGATCTTAGGATTAAGGAGCCCAACACAGATAAGTTAAATAAACTTTATTCGGAACTTGAGTTTGATTCTTTGCTAGGTACAAAAAAAGAAACTACTTCGAGAAAGAGTTCAAATTACAGGTCTATAATTAACAAGAAAGAATTCAAAGAATTGTTGATAAATTTAAAAGAAACCACTTTCTTATCTTTAGATTTAGAAACCACTTCTCCTAATCCTTTGAAAGCCGAAATAGTTGGAATATCATTCTGTTATGATGCAGGTTCCGCATTCTATATTCCCGTGGCACACCAAGAAAAAACGAAACAACTTTCTTTGGACTATGTAATAAAATCCCTAAAGCCTATATTGGAAGATCAAAAGATAAAGAAAATTGGGCAAAACATTAAATATGAGATTATTGTTCTTTCTAAATATGATATCAAGCTATCTGGAATATTTTTTGATACGATGATCGCCGCACACTTATTAGATAGCTCGCTTCAAAGCTATGGTTTAGATAATTTATCAAGAAGATTTTTAGATTACAAGATGACTACATATAAAGAGGTTACCACCGTAGACAAAAAAACTATATCCTTTGCAGGAGTCAAAATAGATAAGGCTACTGAATACTCGTGTGAGGATGCCGATATCACCTTTAAGTTATTTGAGTTGTTCAAGAAAAAACTAGAAGAGTATGATCTATTAACAACCTACCAAGAGCATGAAATACCATTTGTCTTGGTTTTGGCTAGAATGGAGAGAACGGGAGTTAATATTAATACCAAAAAGCTCAAAGCCTTGTCAAAAGAGTTTGAGAAATTTGTTAGAAATACAGAAAATAAAGTATATCAGTTAGTTGACGAAGAATTCAATATAAATTCACCTCAGCAATTAAGAAAGATTCTGTTTGATAAATTAAAACTAAAGCCTTTTAAGAAAACGAAGAAAGGAGAGCTTTCTACTGATTCCGAATCAATACAAAACATCATAGATCAACATGGTGTGCTTAAAGAAATACTATCCTTTAGATTTTACTCGAAGCTTAAATCCACTTATCTGGATTCCCTACCCGAACTGATAGATTCTAGGACGGATAGAGTTCATACTTCTTATAATCAAGTTGGAACCGCAACCGGCAGACTTTCTTCGAGCAATCCTAATTTGCAAAATATTCCAATAAAAACTTTTGAGGGCAAAAAAATACGTGAAGCTTTTGTACCAAGTGATAAGAATTCAGTTATCGTCTCCGCTGATTATTCACAAATTGAATTGAGACTATTAGCACATTTTTCTGAAGATTTGGCAATGATAGATAGTTTTAATCTTGATGAAGATATTCATGCAAAAACAGCTTCGGAGATTTTCAACATAAAAAAAGAGAATATAGATGAAAACCAAAGAAGAATTGCAAAAACAATAAATTTTGGAATATTATACGGAATAGGCTCTAGACGTTTAGGTTTGCAGATTAACCAGGATTCCAAAACATCGAAATTATTTATTGAAAAATATTTTGATAGATACAAAGATGTTAAAAAGTTTTTCGAAGACATTGTTGAGTTGACGCGCCACAGAGGATATACGGAAACAATTCTTAAGAGAAGACGTTATATTTCAAACATTAATTCAAATAACTTCGCAGTGCGTGCTGCTGCGGAAAGAGCAGCGATTAACACCCCAATACAGGGCTCAGCATCTGATGTGATAAAGCTTGCCATGATTTTGATTAATCAGGATGACTCCCTTAAGGATATATGCAAAATGGTAATCCAAGTCCACGATGAATTGGTCTTTGAAGTTAAGAAAGACCATATAGAATATGTTTCACGGCAAATAATACAACATATGGAAAACTGTATAAAATTAAAAGTCCCCTTAAAGGTGGAACTCGATAGTGGAAAGACATGGGCAGACTCACATTGAAAAATTTAATTCCTATCTTTTTTTTATTGTTTTATGTGGGATTTCCGGAAGTCTCTCTTTCAACAACCTTAAAGTCACTAATAAACGAGCAGGTATCACGTAGTCCTAATCTAGGGATGTATGTAAAAAACCTAACAACGGGTGAAGTGATTGCTAGCTATAATTCAAATCAATTGTTTATTCCGGCATCAAATCAAAAAATCATTACGACCCTGGGTTCCTTACATTTCTTAGGAAAAGATTATAGATTTAAAACAATTTTTTTTATGGCAGTCAAGAAGAATCAAACGGGGATATACAATCAAGATTTGTATATCGATACTAAGGGTGATCCAACTTTAAAAACGGATGATTTGATAAAAGTTGTAAGTTATCTACGAGATAGAGATGTAAAAGTAATCAATGGAGACATAGTGCTTAATGATAACTATTTTGAGAAACCTTATTATAATCCAAACTGGAAAAAGTCCTGGAAAGGTGTGGCATGGGCACCATATATCTCTTCAATTGCAATTAATGACAACCTATACTCATCCAAGAATAACGTATATTTGACTGACAATCCTTTGTATTTGCTTGGAGTCAAATTCAAAAAAGAACTCAGAAGGCAACAAATAAGATTCAATGGAACAGTTCGATTTGCTAAAATACCAATTTCAAAGAAGCTCACTCCATTTAAAATAAAATATGAAATTCAATCCGCACGATTAGGAGATATTGTCGAGATAATTAACAAAACTAGTAATAATCTATATGCCGAACATCTTTTCAAAAAACTCTCAGCTAATTTTTCAAGAGTTCGAGGTTCATGGCAAGATTCACAAATAATATTTGCCGATTTTTTGACGAGAAATGTTGATTTAAATACACGGGATTTTAACATTAACGATGGATCTGGACTTTCTTCAAAAAATAAAATATCTACCAAAGGGATGGTGAAAATCTTAGAATTTGCCACAAAGCAAGATTATTTTTATGATTTTTACGAATCCCTTCCTGTCGCCGGCCTTGATGGTACGTTAATTAAAAGATTTAAGACATATCCATTGTATAAAAACTTGAAAGCAAAAACTGGATACATTAGAGGGGTTAGTTCATTGTCAGGTTATTTTAATGGAAAAGATAATGATGTTTATGCTTTTTCTTTTATAGTGAATAATTACAATTTTTCAATAAGATTATTTATCGACCAGGTGCTTAGCAAAATATATTATCTGTAACGATATAAATATTTAAATAGTTTTACAAATTCTTCTTCGCGCAACTTTTCGGCTCTAATATCTTGCCTTGTTGCTATAATTTCGATAGCCGATAAAATTTTTTCCTTTGGATATAAATCTTGTAAATTATTTATCAAAGTTTTTCTTTTTGCCTTAAAGCAAGTAGCTAAAAATTGAGAAAATTCTGCATAATTATCGACAATGTATCGGTCAGCTTGTTTTGGCGTAAACATAATTAATGTAGATTTTATCTTTGGTGGAGGCCAAAAATCATTTTCATTTAAGTTCAATATATTTTTCACATCAAAAAAACTTTGTATTTTTAATGTAAAAGCATTATAGGATTTTAAACCTGGTTTTGACAAGATTCTTTCCGCGACTTCTTTCTGAAACATGAAAATCCCTACAGTCTTCTTATCGTGCAGCTCATCAACAAATTTAATTATTATTTGAGAAGCTATATTATATGGTAGATTCCCAAATACCATTTTATCTTGCAGCCTATTTATTTCGTTAAAATTTACTTTTAATACATCTTGGTTGATAATCGCAAATCTTTTTTTACTTCCAAATTTATCTCTAAGATATGCGGAAAATACTCTATCTTTTTCTATACAGACAATATTGCTTGTTGACTCCAATATCCGTTCGGTTATTGAACCGAGCCCAGGACCAATCTCAATTATTATATCATTTTTGTAATCCAATAACTTATCAGCTATGAAATCAATTTTATGTTTGTTTATTAAAAAATGTTGACCAAAATTTTTTTTTACTGGAGTTTGAAGATTGCTAAGAATTGTTTTTATAGTTTTCGACATGGCGAAGACACCTAGATGCTATTTATTATGAAATTTATAAATTCTCTCGCCATTTTTAATCATCCCTAATTGTTTTCTTGCTAAAAGTTGTATATAAAACTCGTTGTTTTTTAATAGATTGATTTCTTTTCTCAAACGATTGTTTTCTTTTGCAATCTCTACAATTTCTCTATTAATTGAATCTTGTTTGGATAGATACTTCTTGTATTCCCAAGATTCATTAAGAACAACAAATAGCAAGAATAACAAGAATATAAATATAAATCTTTCTACAAATTTCATATTCATCCCAACATACCAAGCAGAAAAGGATTTGATTCTTTTTCGGTACTGACACGTGTTTCAGGTCCATGGCCAGGAAGTAGAATCGTTTCCCCCGGTAAGCACATCAGTCTTTTTTTAATGTTCCCAACAAGATCATTCATGTTTGTACCACCTGTTAAATCGACCCTGCCAATGCTACCAGCGAAAACTGTATCACCAGAAACTACGATATCTTGCTCCATATTGTCTTCCGAGTTCTTTTGAGCTTGAAAATAAAAACAAAGACTCCCAGGTGAATGCCCAGGAACCAAAATAGCTTTGAATGCCAATCCCGCTATTTCAAGCTCTTCTTCATCCTTAATAAAAAAATCTACTTTAGGAATTACAGGATCTGAGAATTCCTCAAGCCCAAATCTCATTGATGCACTTATCATTACATCTAGAATAGGCAATTCGTTCTTATGTAGATAAAAATTGGCATCATATTTTTTTTTGAAGTGTTCAACTCCATATACGTGATCAAGATGAGCATGTGTGTTTACTATGTACATTTTGTCAAAACTAATTTTTTTAATCACTTCTTCTATTTCCGGAATTTGACTCCCAGGGTCAATTAAAATAAGCTCGGTGGACCTATCTCCTTTAATTACGTAAGTGTTTTCTACGAATGCCCCACCAGGAATTGCTTCGACTAACATAGTGATGTTTAGGTTACTATAAAGTTTTTGTTTATGTCAATTCTATTCTCTTATTAGAACTATAGTAATTGTAGCGTAAATATTGGCATAAATTTTTATTTTCACATCCGTTTTGCCTAACGAACTTATTGGCTTTTTTAAACCTATGTTTCTTTTGTCTATAGTATAGCCAAGATTTAATAAGGAGTCCGATATCGACTTGGTGGTTATCGAACCAAAAATTTTACCTTTGTTCTCTTTTACAACAAAATTTAAAATTCTTTTATTGAGGCTGTTCGCAATACTATTTGCATTAGCTCTATTTGCCAAATCCCTTCTTGTTTCCGAATCTTGTTTGGCTACTAAATTATTGATATTCTTTTTTGTAGCTTCAACAGCTAGTTTCTTAGGTATTAAAAAATTTCTAGCCTGACCTTCCTTAACTTCTACTATATCTCCTTTGTTTCCAATCTTTTTTACGTCCTGAAGAAGAATTATTTTCATAAATTGGAATAGTTTATTTGTGATTAACCGTGTAAGGAAGAAGGGCCATATAGCGGGCTTTCTTTATTTCCTTGGATATTTGTCTTTGTTGTGAAGCGGTATTTCCTGTCATCCTCCTAGGAGCAATTTTTTTTCTTTCTGTTATAAAATTTGTTAGAAGTTCAACATTCTTATAATTGATCTCTACGTTTCCTGCCAAAAGTGCCGAAGCTCTTTTTCGGGGTTTTCTATCTTTTCTATCGTAACTCTGACTCATTTTGCTACCTTCTTCTCTGCGATTTTGTCGATTAAAAATCGTAATACGGACGTTTTTTCAAAACTCAAAATTAACTCTACTTCTTTGATACACGTGGGTGAGCATTTTGTCTCAAGTAGATAATACTTCCCATTTTTATGATTGTTAATTGTGTAGGCAAGTTTCCGATTTGCCCACTCTTCAAATTTAACAATCTCGGATTCATGCTTATTTTCTATCGTAGACTTGATTTTATCCGACAATTCTTTGTAGGAATCATCTGTCAAAGTGGGAGGCACTATAAAGAGTACCTCGTAAAGATTTGTCATTTCTGACCTCCTGTTATGGGCTGCTGGTCAAATAGATTGACAACAGGCTGCTAAACATTATACCTAAAGTGGATTATATCTCCATCTTTAACGAGGTATTCTTTTCCTTCCGATCTAATTAGACCTTTGTTCTTAACCGCCTCTTCTGAGCCATATTGCATATAATCTTCAAACCCGATTATCTCCGCTCTGATAAACCCCTTTTGAAAATCAGAATGAATTTTTCCTGCAGCTATTGGCGCTTTCGTATTGTTCATAATACTCCATGCTCTAGTTTCATCTGTGCCCGCGGTATAAAAAGTAATTAAATTTAGTATTGAGTAAGCCTTGCTGATTAAGACTTTGAGGCCAGTTTCTTTAATGTCGTATTCATCAAGAAAAAGATTCTTCTCCTCATCGTTCAAATCTTTAATCTCACTTTCAAGTAATCCATATATTTCAATGTACGACCCCCCCTTCTTCTCTATTGTTTCTTTGAGGTGACCAATTTTATCTTCGTTGATTGATTCGTTTCCATAATTTAGTACATACAACATGGGTTTTGTCGAAATTAAATTTAATTGTCTAATAATATCTAAATCATTTACATCAAAATCTTTTTCTAAATCTATATTCCTATTGTCATTTAACAGATTGCTAATTTTTTTCACAATTTCAAATTCTTTGATGGAATCTTTATTGTTACCTTTTTTAAGTTTTTCAAGTTTCGTTAGTCTTTTCTCAAGAATTTGCAAATCACTAATCGCCAACTCAAGGTTGATAATTTCTAGATCTCTAATTGGGTCTACTGTTTCTAGAACATGGGTTACTTCTCCCTCAAAGCACCTTAAAATATGAGCGATGGCATCAACTTCTCGGATGTTGGCTAGGAACTTGTTGCCTAATCCTTCTCCTTTGCTTGCACCTTCAACAAGTCCTGCAATGTCAACAAACTTTAAAGACGTGGGAATATTTTTTTTTGAATTTAATAAATTATGAAGTTTGGTTAAACGGCTATCGGGGATATCTACTACCGCGATGTTTGGCTCTATTGTTGTGAATGGATAATTAGCACTTTCTGCCGCGACATTAGTGAGAGCTGAAAAAATGGTTGATTTTCCAACGTTGGGTAACCCAACAATGCCGCAACTGAGAGAACTCATTCTATAAGAACAAAGGCGCTGTAACCAACGATACTATTGTCATTAATTTTATTAAAATATTCATGGCTGGTCCAGATGTATCCTTGAAAGGATCTCCGATTGTATCACCGACAACGGCTGCTTTGTGTGCATCAGAACCTTTACCACCTAAGTTTCCTTCTTCTATATATTTTTTTGCATTATCCCAAGCCCCACCAGAGTTTGCCATCATGAGAGCAAGTGTAACTCCAGAGACAAGGGCGCCGGCTAAAAACCCGGCTAATCCTTTTGCTTCCAATACGAATCCCACAATGATTGGACAGATGACCGCCAACACTCCGGGAACGATCATTTCTTTTAGAGAAGACTCGGTGCTAATTTTAATACATGAAGCATAGTCAGGCTCTGCCTCTCCCTCCATAATGCCTTTTATTTCTCTGAATTGTCTCCTAACTTCTTGTACCATTCCTTCTGCTGCTCTACCAACGGCACCCATCGTCAAAGCTCCAAAGAGATATGGAATCATTCCTCCAAGTAACAAACCAGCTACAACTTTATAATCCCTAAGGTCTACTACGTCTAAGTTCGCTGCTGCTGCAAAAGCCACAAAAAGAGTTAAGGCAGTTAAAGCGGCAGAACCAATAGCGAACCCTTTTCCAATTGCAGCTGTTGTGTTCCCAAGCGAATCAAGCTTATCCGTAATTTTTCTTACGTCTGAACCTAAGTGAGCCATTTCGGCTATACCCCCTGCATTATCTGCGATGGGGCCGTATGCATCGACCGACATAGTCATTCCGATTGTGGAAAGCATACTCACTGCTGCTATACCAATCCCATAAAGACCAAAACTTAGATAAGAAAGAACTATAGCAATAACAATAATTAATACCGGTAGCGCCGTACTTAACATACCTGTTGCTAGGCCACTAATTATATTTGTCGCTACACCTCCTTTGCTAGATGCTTCAGCGATTTCTTTAATTGGTTTTCCAGAGGTGTAGTATTCCGTTATTCCACCAATGGCCGAGCCTGATAACAGACCAACGATTGCACAAGTGAATAAGCTAAGTAGTTCACTTTTTGATATACCCACACTTTGTCCAACATAATTAATAGCAAGATAAGCAAAAACTAAAAATAAAATTCCAGCCGTTAAAGATGCTTTGCGTAACACACCGGAGGGCTCAGATTTCTGTAGTAAATCAACAACCCTAGTTCCCAAAAAGGAAGCTAATGTGCCGACTATAACAAGCATTATAGGAAAAGCATAGTATGCAAGCTTTACCTCAGAAGAGAACGCAAATCCTGACGCGATAACAATTGTTGCAATTACACTACCAACATATGATTCAAATAAATCGGCTCCCATGCCAGCAACGTCTCCTACGTTGTCCCCGACATTATCGGCTATAGTCGCTGGATTACGAGGATCATCTTCAGGAATTCCAGCCTCAACTTTTCCAACCAAATCTGCTCCAACGTCTGCAGCTTTTGTGTATATGCCACCCCCAACTCTAGCAAAAAGAGCAACCGAGCTAGCACCCATTGCAAAACCACCTATATTTTTAGCAAATGCTATCAGGCTTTGATCCGTAACAGGATTGAGATAAAAATAAATAGCAAAAGCAATTGTTATACCAAGCATACCTAAGCTAGCAACAGAAAAACCCATGACGCTTCCGCCTTTAAATGCGGTTGCTAAAGCGGATCCTTGTCCATCCGATGCGGCTGCTTGGGCTGTACGACTATTGGCTATACAAGCGGAGGTCATTCCTGCCCAACCGCACGTCATTGATAAAATAGCCCCCCCGAAATATGCAAGAGCGGTCTCTTTTCCAAAATAAAAAAATAACAAAGATCCAACGACAAGAACGAAGATGGTTATGTATTTATATTCTTGTTGAATAAACGACATTGCACCATCGTAGATTGTTGCACCAAGTTTCTTTTGGGTGCCGTTTCCTCTTGGCATTGATTTTAAATTTGAATATGTGACTTGGGCGTAAATTAAACCGAGAACAGCAAGTATAATTCCACCGTAAGTAACAAACTGAGTTGATAAATCCATAAGCTCCTCCTTGTCGCTGATTATCTAGTTAGATAATATTCATTGAATTTTACTGTTAAATTTGTTCATTGCAAATGAAATACCGTCAAAAATGATATTATGTACAATCTCATCCGCGATACTGGTGATTTTGCCTACTGCTATGGCCTCATCTGGAAGAAATCTAGATAGGACATAATTATCAATGGTGGATTTATCTCTGGGCTTACCTATCCCGATTCTTATTCTAATAAAATTGTTATCAGAAAGATGTTCTATGATAGAATTTATCCCGTTATGCCCCCCAGAACTTCCTCCGACTTTAATTCTAATTTGGCCAACATCTAGATCTAAGTCGTCAAAAATAACGATTATTTTATCAGTGCTAATTTTGAAGAAGTCCTTAATTAATTTAACGGCCTTCCCGCTATTATTCATAAACGTTTGAGGTTTGCTTAAGATAAAATTATGATTTTCTTTTGTATATCGACCATATAATGAAAAGAACTTTGACTTGTTGATATCGGTCAATGTTTGTTTTGCCAAAGAATCTAGAAAGGAAAAACCGATATTGTGCCTGGTTGAATTATATTTCCCTCCAGGATTTCCAAGTCCTACCAACAAAGTTGTTTTAGCTTGCTTCTTCTTTATCACTTTCAGTTGTTTCTTCTTCGGATTTGCTTTCTGCCCCTTCTTCGGATTTGCTTTCCTCGGTAGCTGCAACCTCTTCAGTTTCCATTATTAGCCTAGGAGTTAGTATGCTAATAACAGTATTATTAGAATTTGAGATAATATTTATTCCATTCAATACAGGAAGATCTTCAACTTTTAATGTATCACCTATGTTCATGTGTGATATTTCAACTTCAATCTCATTGGGTATGTTCTCCGGAAGACATTCGACTTTAACTTCATTAGCTAGTGTTTGAATTACGCCACCACTCTTTACTCCTTCAGGTCTTCCATTAAATTTAAGTGGGCAAGAGATTGTAACCTGCTCCCCTTCGCTTATTTCGTAAAAATCAAGATGCAGAGGATCACTTGTTAGCGTATCCAAATGAGCTTCTTTTAAAAGAACTTTCTTCTTAATCTCTGAATCCTGTACGTGCATTTCGATTATAGTATTTTCACCGGCTTCAGTCTTTAAGGCTTTTTTGAATTTTAAAAAATCAACAGCAATATTTAGGTTCTCTTTGTTTTTTCCGTATACGACTGCAGGAATCAAGCCAGTTTTTCTAAACCTCTTACTTGCTCCTTTTCCAAGAACCTCTCTCTTCGTAACTGTAAACTCAACGCTAACCATTCTATCTCCTACGAAAACAACTTGCTGATGGATTTATTACTTACAATTCTTTTTATTGCTTCAGCAATTAAATCAGCAACAGACAATACCTTTATCTTCTTAGAACCTTTTAACTTTTCTTGGTTATTTATTGTATCAGTAATTACGAGTTCCTCAATATGGGAATTTTCGATATTCTTTACGGCGTTACCCGAAAGAACACCGTGGGTACAAAACATAGATACAGTTTTTGCCCCGGCCTTGATAAGAGCTTCTGCAGATTTGACGGCGGTACCACCGGTATCGACCAAATCATCGATAAGAATGACATTCTTTTTTCTTACGTTACCTATAACGTTTGTTATTGCTGCCAAATTTGGCCCAGGACGCCTTTTGTCAGTCATTACCAGATCGGCACCATTTAATTGCTTTGCAAAGACTCTTGCTCGTTCCATACCGCCTGCATCTGGAGACCCAACTACGAAATCTTTATTTTTAAATTTTTTCTTAAAGTGATTTATCGCAATTGGTCTAGCATACAAGTGATCAACCGGCACATCGAAGAATCCTTGTATTTGCCCGGCATGTAAATCCATCATGATAACTTTCCTAATTCCGGATTTAATTAACAAATCAGACACGAGCTTGGCTGTTATTGGGGATCTGTCGGAAACTTTTCTATCTTGTCGTGAATAGCCAAAATAAGGAATAACGGCCGTTATCTCATTGGCTGCTGCTCTTCTTAGTGCGTCGACAATGATAAAAAGCTCCATAAAATTTTCATTTACGGGAGCGGAAGTTGACTGTATGACATATGCATTGCGTCCTCTTACACTTTCATCTATTTCTACAAAAATCTCACCATCACTGAATCGTCTAATTTCTAAACTTCCCAAATCGATTTTTAATTTTTTACATATGGCCTTGCTTAGCGCTACGTTAGATGTTCCAGAAAAGATTTTTGTGTTTCTCATAAATTAATTATAAAACATTACTACGTAAAAACTACGTAAATCAACAAAGCTCTAGGCTTTTTTTACTCTTTCGAGGTACTTACCATCTCTTGTGTCGACCTTAATTAAGTCACCTGTATTAATAAAGAGAGGCACGGACAACTTCATACCTGTTTCTAGCTCTGCGGGCTTACTCCCCCCAGTTACTGTATCGCCCTTTATGCCGGGCTCCGTATTAGATACCTTCAGTTCAACAGCGGTTGGCAACTCAATATCAATGGGAGATCCATTGTAATGGAGCAGTTGGACATTTTGTTCTTGTTTTAAAAAATATAATTTTTCTCCTAGGATTTTATTGCTTAATTGGTACTGCTCGAAATCCGTCGAATCCATAAAAGTTAATGTCTCGGAGTCTGAGTATAGAAACTGAGAATCCTTTTTAACTAAATCTGGCAGTTCAAAAACATCCCCTGATCTAAAACTCTTTTCTTGCATATATCCACTGATTATATTCTTTAGTTTTGTTTTTACGATTGGGCTCCTTTGCTGCATAACTCTGTGATTAAACTCTATTATCTCCCATGGCTCATTTTCGTATAAGATTCGTAATCCTTTATGAAATTTACTTGTATCAATCCTACTCATGGGTCGTTTTCTCTCTGTTTAATCTTTTGATGATTTTGTCAATATTTTTCTCGTTAGTATATTCAAACTTTTTTAATAGTCCAGAATCAATGATTTTGCTTGTAAGTTCTTGATAATTAAGATTGGACTTTCTAACGTCCTTCAAGAACTTGTA
Source organism: Spirochaetales bacterium (assembly GCA_002730475.1). The sequence continues at coordinate 16,264 of PCAG01000017.1, forward strand.
TAATTTTAGTAAATCTTTTTTTAAATTTTTTTCAAAAAGAATTCTGGCCACTTTGCTAAAAAATGGCGATTTTCCACCAGTACTAAAACTAATTTCAACATCTTTGTTGAGTTTAAAGTTTGAAGTAAAAGAAAAATCACTATCTTGATCATCAGAAGCATTAGACACAAAAATTTTCATTTTTCTTGAGTCGGCAACAACCTTTTTGTTTGTCTCTTTATCATTGGTGCATGCGACAATAAAACTCATACCTCGTACATCTGTATATTTATACGCCCGTCTAAGTATCTTTATCTTATTGGTTCTCTTTGCTATCTTCTCTAATTCTTTGCTTACAACAGGGGATACGACTTTAACTGCACCGCTTGCCGCCAATATCTTCTTTGTTCTTCTAGTTGCAACTTGTCCTCCGCCTACAACAAGCCATTTTTGTGAAGATATATTAAGAGTAATGTTTAGCATCAAATATTATTAAAGACTAAAATAAATAATAAATAAATTATAGGCACAAAAATTCCAATAGCGGCGATATATAGATATATCCTCAGAACTTTTTTTGCCTTATATCCCGGAACATTTACGGATTGTTCTTTCGTTTTATTTAATAGTCTCTGAAATATCCTAATCATTTTTTATTTTTAGATGTTCAATGAAAGAGTCGATATCGATTGCAGGCAAAGTTGTAATTTGTATTGTTCCTCTTGATGTGAGCTCAATTGATAACTTGCTTATCGTGTCATTATCAGGTGCTTCAACAATATTTACAAAATCAAAAGAACCTAACGTTGCAAATTGATTCAAGACTTTGATGCCCATAGCTTCAATTTCTTTATCGACCTCCCTGATTCTATGAGGGCGCTCCTTGAGGGTCTTTCTTCCCTCGGGTGTTAGAGATGATAGAAGTATGTACTTTGGCATATGTTTCTCAATTATTTGATTACAAGATAAAGTTTATCAGATATTATTCTTTAACAAAATAAAATGAAGGAATTAAATAGAACAGTATCGATTCTCTTTTTCTATCTATCTATCATTTTCCCCTTAAATGCTATATGTGATGAAAGAAATGATAGAGTCAAAGAATTAGAAATTAGAAGAAATATCAACAAAGCCGATTTATCTAACTTAAAAGTTGTGGATTTTGCATGGCTAAACAAAAGTACGGGTACGCTAGGTAAATTTAAGTTTGTTGAAATAAAAAGCACTTCAATCCTTGGATTTAAAAGTATAAATATAGAAGTTTATATATATGATGAAAAAGGAGCCCCGACCACTTTCTTCGTACCACTGAACGATTCGATTGCAGCAAATGAGACAAAAAAATTCAACAGTATCACTACCCCCATACTCCCTTTTTATCCTACAAGAACTGAGATTGGTATTAGATCTGCTGAAATATCATACGACTCACAATCCTTTTCTTTTGAAGCCGTGGATTCGATTAAAATCTTAGATTTTAACTATATAATTGACGATTCCGTTGCAAAAATAATTATTGTCGAGGCATTAAAGATAGCAAATAAGAGTAAGAATTATTACAACGATATTGAATATCGAATAGATTTTATGGATTCGAAGCAAAAGATAGTCGCTTCCAAGAAATTTGTAATCAAAGAACCTATCGCTCCTGGACAAGGGAAAACTTTCAAGAACTTTCAAATCCCTGGTCTGCCAAGAAAACAATTTGCAAATATTTCTTTGAGTGTGGAATCCGGAGGCCTGTTAAGCTCCAAAGAATACCTAATTGAGGGAGGAGACAGGAAACATGTAGATGAAACTTTGCTTGATATAGATATTGATGATCCCCCTGTCCCAAGTACAGATCTTAAAATACGAAACTATTCTTGGGCAAATAATGCAAAACACACTATAGGCAATATTAATGTTGAGATTTCTAATAATAGTCGTTTTAAATACGATGGTGTCGAAATAGTTTTGGATTTTAAATCTCCCCGTGGTAGCACGCTGATAAGTAGAAAAGTTCGAATTGATGACTACATTGATCCATACAAAGAAAAATTATTCTTGGATATCCCAGTAGGCTATATAGACTTTGATGTTACAAATTTGGAAATACATGTCGCAGATGCAAATATGATTGGTTATGTAAAAACCGTAGAAAAAGCAAAGAAAAAGTCATCTTATCAATCTAAACAA
>PCAG01000018.1 GCA_002730475.1 Spirochaetales bacterium
ATCTTTCTTGCAGGTGGAGGTTCCGCAGGATCTATGCCTAATTTTACTTCATATAGTTGTAGTAAATCTTCCATAGTTAGATTGGTTGAAAATATCTCTGAAGAATATCCAAAACTTAGAGCACACTGTATTTCTCCAGGACCAAATAAAACGAGATTACTTAATGAAGCTATAAATAATGGTGTCAGTGTAAATGAAAATAGAATAGTCCAAACAGATAAAGTATTTGATCTATGTGAATACTTGATAAGTAATGACTGTTCTAATTTATCAGGAAGACAAATACATGTTAAAGAAGATTACAAAAAAATAAATTTTAGTAAATTATTAAATGACGAATATAAGTTAAGGAGATTTATAAATGAAAACAATTAAATATCCTTTAAATAAAAACAATATTTTAAGAGAAGATTTAAATAGAGTTATAAGACATTTAAAGAAAAATGACCCAAAGCTAACTAATGGAGAATATGTAAAAAAATTTGAAAATGAATGGTCTAAATGGCTTGGAGTTAAGTATAGTGTTTTTGTAAATTCTGGATCTTCTGCAAATTTGCTTAGTATGCAAATACTTAAAATTCTGAATCCAAATGGTGGAAATATAATTGTGCCCCCCCTCACATGGGTTTCGGATATATCTTCCGTAATTCAATCAGGTTTTAAGCCAAAATTTGCTGATATTGACTTAAGTACGCTCTCTATGAATTCAGAAAAAATAATTAAAGCTATTGATAATAAAACTGTAGCTGTATTTTTATCTCATATTCAAGGTTTTAATGGATTAAGTAAAAAGCTATTGGATTATCTTAAATTCAAGAAGATTTTATTAATTGAAGATGTTTGTGAGTCTCATGGAGCTCATTTTAAAAATAAGAAACTTGGAACCTATGGCTTAATGTCAAATTTTTCTTTTTATTATGCTCATCATATGAGTACCATAGAAGGTGGAATGGTTTGTACGAATAACTCTGATGTTTACCAAAATTTAAGAATGTTACGTGCACACGGCATGACTAGAGAACTGACAGATGTTAAATTGAAATCTAGATATGAAAAAAATTTTTCTAATTTAAATCCTAAGTTCATTTTTGCATTTCCTTCTTTCAATATGAGAAATAACGAAATTGGTGGAATAATTGGATTGAATCAATTAAAAAGACTTGATAAAAATATACTTAAAAGAAATTATAACCACAGATTGTTTTTGAGTGAGTTAAATGAAAAGATATTTTATACTGATTTTGAACTTACAGGATCAAGCAATTATGCGTTTAATTTGATATTACTGAAAAAAAATAAATCATTATTTGAAAAAATATGCAATGCATTAACAAAAAATGGTATTGAGTTTAGAAGAGGAAGTGCTGGAGGAGGTAATCAACTTCGACAACCTTATCTTAACAGATTATTTTCAAAGAGGTTTGCAATAAAATTTGTAAACACTGAACATATTCATTTTTTTGGTCTTTATATAGGTAACTTTCCTGATTTAAAAAAAAATGATATAAAAATGATCACAAAAATTATAAATAAGGCTACAAATGAATAAAAAAATACTTATTACTGGTGGAGCCGGATATATAGGTTCAATATTAACTCCAATGTTACTTGAAAGTGGATTTCAAGTAACAGTTTTTGATAATTTTTTATTTAAACAAAATAGTTTAAATAATTGCTGTTCTTATAAAAACTTTAAAGTTGTAAATGGAGACGTAAGAGTAAAAGATCAAATTTATCCTCAAATAAAAAAACATGATATTGTAATTCCCTTAGCGGCAATAGTTGGGATGCCTTTTTGTAATAAAGACCCAATTGCTGCTCATTCAACGAATGTTGATGCTATGAAATTGATGTTTAGTTTAATAAGTAAAGATCAGATTATATTAATGCCAACTACTAATAGTGCATATGGCACAGGTGATAAGAATAATTTTTGTGATGAAAAAACAGAATTAAATCCGATTTCTGATTATGCAAAACACAAAGTAGAAATAGAAAAAATCCTTATGAGCCATCAAAATTCAATTAGTTTTCGATTAGCTACTGTATTTGGAATGTCGCCAAGAATGAGGGTTGATTTACTTGTTAATGATTTTACACATAGAGCTGTTTATGACGGCTTTATTGTGTTGTTTGAAAGTCACTTTAAGAGAAATTATATTCATATTAACGATGTGAGTAGAGTTTTTATTCATGCAATTAATAAATTTGAAAGTATGAAGAATAATATTTATAACGTCGGGTTAAGTGATACGAATATAAGTAAGTTAGAGTTATGCAATATAATTAAGGAATATTTAAATGACTTTGTTATTTTGGAAGAAAGTTTTACTAATGATCCTGATCAAAGAAACTACATCGTATCAAATAACAAAATTGAAAATACAGGTTTTTTTCCTAATTTCTCAATAAGAGAAGGGGTCGAAGAGCTTTTAAAAGGCTACACTATGATAAAGAATTCTAAATATGGAAATGTATAATTGTTTGAATTGTGTTATCACTACTTTTTAATACTTGGAAAATTCTAGAGCCAAAACAAAGATTTAGAAGTGTATTTTTTTTTGTATTAGTTACAATCTCTATTATTTTGGAACTTTTGGGAATAGGAATGGTTTTTCCAATAATAGGCTTGATTTTAAATGAGGATTTTTTAGAGACTTTACCATTTTTACAAAATTCATTTCTAAAAGATATTAATCATTTTGATTTAATCAACTTTTCACTTTTTGCATTATTTTTTATTTTTTTAATTAAAAATTTATTTATGATTTTTTTTTATTGGTGGCAGAATTCATTTACAACAAGAACTTCTGTAAGCTTGGCAAAAAAACTTTACACTAAATACCTTTACCAAGATTACTTGTTTCATGTAAATCATCATAGTGCAACCTTGATTAGGAATATAACTACTGAAGTCTTTTTTTTTCAACAGCTACTTTTAAGAGTTATACTTTTATTTTCTGAATTTCTTATTTTAATCTCAATTTCAATTTTACTTTTAAGTATTGACCTTAATTCCACCTTAATAGCTTTTATATTCTTTGCATTTTTTTTAGGCCTATTTTCATATTTTGCTAAAAATATTCAAAAGAGATGGAGTTTAGAAAGACAAAAGTATGCAGAAAAGTCTGGAAAAGATTTGCTTGAAGGTTTAGGTTCAATTAAAGAAATTAAAATTTATAAAAAAGAAGAAGTTTTTATTAATCAATTTTCAAATCATAATTATCTTCAGGCTAATATTTTTAAAAAGCATGGAGTTTTAACAGAATCACCGAGGTTGTTTATTGAAGTTTGTTCAGTTGGAGTTCTTGTATTAATACTTTTTACTTTATCTAGAGGTTCATACGTAGAGGAACAATTACTTTCAACAGTCGGAATATTAGGCGCTTCTGCATTTCGAATGTTACCTTCATTAAATAGAATAATAAATTCAATACAATATATTAGGTTATATAGCTCATCAATCCCCGTTCTGCTTAAAGAATTATCGTATCAGACATATGAAAGTAAAAATGATGTTAAAGAATCTTCATATAATACTAAATTTGATTTTGATATTGTAATTAAAGATTTGGAATTTTATTACTCTAATAAAAATAAATTAATATTAAAAAAATTAAATTTAACTATTTCAAAAGGTCAATGTATTGGAATCATAGGAGAGAGTGGATCGGGCAAAAGTACACTAATTGATATAATGCTAGCATTATTCCAACCTACTAATGGAGATATAAAATTTAATAACAAAAGCATATATCACAGCACAAATGACTGGAGAAATAATATAGGCTATGTTCCTCAACAGAGTATTTTAATTGATGACTCTATTAAAAAAAATATAGCATTTGGTGTACCTGATCATGAAATTAATGAAAAAAAAATAATTAATTGTGTAAGAGAAACGCAATTAGATGAATTTACAAAAAGTTTAGCAAAGGGTTTGGACACATTTGTTGGAGAAAAAGGTATCAGATTGTCTGGTGGGCAAAGACAAAGAATAGCTATAGCACGTGCTTTATATAATGATCCAAAAATTTTAATTTTTGATGAAGCAACAAGCTCATTAGATAAATATACTGAGAGTAAAATAATGGAATCAATATATAAATTTAAAAAAAATAGAACTTTAATAATTGTTTCACATAGAATAGCTTCTTTGAATAATTGCGATATAATATATGAAATAAAAAATGGTAATATAAAAACAGTAAATTATGATAATATTTAAAAAAAAAATTGTTATTTTATATTTGCAAGGAGGCATAGGTAATCTTTTTTTTGGATTATCAGCTGCTATAAAATTCAATAATTTAAATAGTAATAATATTTATTATGTAGAGTTAGAAAAAAACAGATTAACTAAAATTAAAAAATATTTAAATTTAGAACTAATTGAGTTAAAAAATTTTCAGAGAATAGCATATGGGATTTATATCAAAGAAAGTGGTTTTTTTAATGATTTTATTACAAGGTTTTTAAAAAAAACAAAATTACACTTTGGTAAACACATCCATGGTGGTTATTTTGAAAAAAATTCTTATAAAAAAATCTCGAATAAAAATGTTTTAACAGGTTATTTTCAACATCCTGATTTTTATAAAGATTCAAAAGATATTATTGCTGATTTATTTTTTAAGAAGCATAAATTGAATAAACTTTTAATTAAAGACCATATAGCAATACATTTAAGAAGGGCAGACTATATAAATCATGGATGGGAACTTTCACTAAATTATTATAAAAAGATTTTATTAAGTTTATCAAAAGATGCTAATTTTAACTCTAAATCAATAAAAGTATTTTCAGACGATCCTTTTGCAATTTTTGCAATTAAAAATCTTGCTGATAAATTTAATTTTACATTTATTGCTAATAACTCAAATAATTCAGATTTAGATGATTTTATTGAATTAATTTGCTCTAAAACACTAGTTATGTCTAACTCTTCTTTTTGTTGGTGGGCAGCTGTCATAGGAGATAGGTTGTTAGATAAAAAAAGATCTGTTTTTTATCCTGAAGGATGGATAAAAGGATTTAATGATTGTTTAAAGGAACCTAATTGGAGAGTTTATTAAATGAAGCAAACTATAAAAGCATTGATAACTGGAATTACTGGGCAAGATGGATCATATTTAGCAGAGTTTTTGCTTAAAAAAGGTTATCAAGTTCATGGTTTAAAACGAAGATCATCTCTTTTTAATACACAAAGAATTGACCATTTAATTAAAGATAGGAATGTTTTTCAAAATAAAAATTTTTATCTACATCACGCTGATATGACTGATAGTAGTTCGATTAACTATTTAATATCAAAAATTCAACCTAATGAAGTATATAATTTAGCAGCTCAAAGTCATGTCGCAGTAAGTTTTGAGCAGCCCGAGTATACAGCAAATAGTGTTGCTTTAGGTCCTCTTAGACTGCTTGAGGCAATCAAAAATTTAAATTTAATAAAAAAAACAAAGTTTTATCAAGCTTCTACCTCTGAATTATTTGGAAATTCCTATAAAAATTTTCAAAATGAGAATACTAAATTTTCGCCAACTAGCCCGTATGCTACAGCTAAATTATATGCACACTGGACTATTATAAATTACAGAGAGGCTTATAATATGTTTGCCGTTAATGGTATTCTCTTTGTAGATAATGATGGAATGATGAATGGTCAAGATATAAATTATATCAATAAAATTTCAAAAAATATTTCTGTTCCTTTGATTTCTTTAGGTGGTATTGGATCGGAAGATAATATAGAAAAATCATTTAATTTTGGAGCCAACGCAGTTGCTGCAGGTTCTTTTTTTGTTTTTAATGGACCCCATAAGGCTGTATTGATTTCATACAAAAATTTTTTAATTGAGGAATAATATTTTGAAAATTTGTAAAAGGTGTGTGATGGATGAATCATCAATAGATTTTCACTTAGATGAAAATGGTTTTTGTAATTATTGTAATGATTTCTTGCAAAAGCAAAGCTTAGCATCTTTTAACAGTTCTAATAGGAAAAATTTATTTAATTCTCTGATTAAAGAAATACAAAATCCTAAAAAAAATACGATTGCATAGTAGGTGTATCTGGAGGGGTAGATAGTTCATGGGTATTGGTAAAAGCTATTAAAGCCGGATTAAAACCCCTTGCAGTCCATATGGATAATGGGTGGAATTCAGAATTAGCACAACAAAATATAGAAAACTTAGTTAATAAATTAAAAGTTGATTTGTATACTTATGTTATTGATTGGAACGAATATAGAGAGATGATGAATGCTTTTTTTTCATCAAATGTTATTGATATTGAGCTCTTATACGATAACGCAATGCATGCAGTTAATTTTAAAATGGCAAAAAAATTTCATTGTAAATATATATTAAGTGGAATTAATTCTGCCACTGAAGGAATGAAAATACCTGCGCAATGGAACTGGTTTAAATATGATAAAAAACAAATTTATGATATTGTAAATAATTATTCAAAAATTAAAATTAAAACATTTCCATCAATTGGTGTACTCAATTATATAAAATATAGATTTATTAACAATATTAAGCAAATTAATTTTCTGGACTATATTGAATTTAATAAAGAGAATGTTCTCAATGAATTGGAAAATAATTTTGGATACAAAAGATATCCATACAAGCATTATGAATCCATTTTTACAAGATTTTATCAAGGATATATCCTTATTAAAAAATTTAATGTTGATAAGCGTAAATTACATTTAAGTAATCTTATTGTTACAAATCAAGTAAACAGAGATAAGGCTTTAGATATAATTAAAAGTTCCAGATATGGATATGAAGATAATTTAAATTTAATAGATGATATTAATTATTTTTTAAAAAAGATGAAATGGAGTGAAGCTAAATTAGAAAAATACTTGAATCAAAAAAAAGTAAGTCATAAAAAATTTAAGTCAGAAATAACTTTATATGAAAACTTATCAAAGTTATATAGATTGATTATAAAATAATATGAAAAAAATAATTAAATTTTCAGTTGTTGGTTGTGGAAGAATTTTTAAAAAACATTTAAATTTTTTTGAAACTACAAAGATTAATTCAGTAGAACTAATTTCTGTTTGTGACACTAATCCTAGGGCTCTTACAAATATTAAATCTAGTTTAAATTTTAAAAAATTTCAGTCTCTAGTTAGCATGCTTAAGGAGACTTCACCTGATGTAGTTATCATACTAACACATAGCGGAAGTCATTATGAGATTTTTAAAATTATTGAAAAATATAAGAAGCATACAATCATAGAAAAACCATTAGCTCTTAAATTTGATCATGCCAAAAAAATGATAAATATTTCAAAAAAAAATAAAAAACTTTTATTTGTAGTAAAACAAAATAGGTACAACCTACCTGTAGTTAAATTAAAACAAGCAATAGATAAAAATAGGTTTGGGAAATTAATTTTAGCAACAACAAGAGTTAGATGGAAAAGAGATCAAAAATATTTTGATCTTGCTGATTGGAGAGGAACAAAAAAAAATGACGGAGGTATTTTTTGGAATCAAGCTAGTCATCATATTGATTTGTTAATTTGGCTTGTTGGGCCTGTAAAATCAGTAATTGCTAAATCAACTAAATCACTGTTGAAAATTGAAACTGAAGATACGGCATCTTGTATTATTAATTTTCAAAATGGTGCTATGGGAATAGTTGAGGCAACAACGGCAGCAAAACCAAAAGATCTTGAGGGATCTATCTCAGTAATTGGAGAAAAAGGAACTGTAATTGTGGGAGGGTTTGCAGTTAATAAGATTGAAGTATGGAATTTCGTTAAAATGTCTAAAAATGATAATGATGTTATGAATAAATATAATTTAAATCCTGACAATGTTTATGGTTTTGGGCATCAGCTAATGTATGAAGATATAGTAAATAAACTATTAAATAAGAAATCTAATGCATTAGAAGGAGATAAGGTTTTAGACTCTGTAAAAATTATTGAAGCTATGTACAAATCTATAAAGTTAAAAAAAGAGATATTCATATGAAATATAAAATTCATAACTCAGGTATCTCAAAAGTAGAATTTGGCAATAATGTAAAAATAGTTGATCCTGTTAATCTATATGAATGTAAAATTGATGATAATTGCTTCATAGGTCCTTTTGTTGAAATTCAAAAAAATGTCAAAATTGGTCAAAATTGTAGAATACAATCCCATACTTTTATATGCGAACTCACAACTATTGGAAAAAATTGTTTTATTGGTCATGGGGTAGTTTTTATAAATGATTTATTTAAAGATGGTAAGCTAGCTCAAGGCGATAAAACTAAATGGGAAAAAACTGTTATTGGTGATAATGTATTAATAGGCTCTAATAGTACTCTGCTTCCTGTAAATATATGTAACGATGTTGTTATAGGGGCTGGATCAGTAGTTACAAAAAATATATATGAACCTGGAGTATATTATGGTAATCCAGCAATAAAAAAAAATGGTTCTAATTAAAAAATATTCTTATTTGTTAATAATACCTCTTTTCCTCTCATTTCTTGTCTATTTATACATTTTTAATTTTAAAAAAAGTTTTTATCACGTGACTGAGTTAAAAGAATTAAGTCTGCCAGATAGGATTAATATTGAATCATTTCAACAAACTGTTTTTAATGTATTAGGTGAAAATTACGGTTTAATAATTAAAAAATATTTATCAAATGAATATTTTGAAGAAGTTTATTATAATGCTACAATTCAAGAGATTAGAAAATTTAATGATAAAAATAAATTTAAAATTTTTCTTAGAAAGGGTATCTTACCTCAACAAGTTGATGACAATCTTAATTTAATTATAGATTCGAAATCAATAGAAATTAATAATCATCAATTAATCGTTGAAAAGATATTGGGAGCTGCAGATATTTCAGCAAAAAATGAATTAAGTAGCCATTTAAAATCATTACTAGATTTATTCATTAAATTTAATGTGACTTTAAACGCTGAAGAAAAAATTTTAAAAGATTATGAAATGAATAAAAAACAGAATACAACTAGAGATGAGTCAGATTTGAGATATATCAAACAACTTATTAGAAAACTTAAAACTGATTTTGAAATTGCATCAACATTAGGTATATCTAAATCCACAATATCAACAACTGAAAATTTAGAAGTTAATTCTATGAATTTCTATAAATTTGGAACTGAGAGAATTAAAAAAACTATAGAAAAGTTAGAGTCTTTAGAACAACTTGAGTCTATAGAGCTATTAGAATCTTTAGTTTTTGACTCTAAAAACAAAAATGACCAATCAAATAATTTATCAAAGAAAAATATTTTATATAATAGTTTTGATCAAATGTTAATTAACTCATATCAATTTAAAATTATGGATTATAATGTATCTTCTATGTATCTTGTCGAATTTCCCTTAAACAGATATTTACTTTTTTTATTCTACTTATCAATTGTAAATATTATTTCAGGTTTATTGTTTTTTTATTTTATAAAATATAAAATTTCAAATGAAAGTTGATTTTGCTGATTTAAATTATCAATATTATACTATTAAAAAAAAAATTGATAAAAACTTAAAAAGTGTCATAGGATCATCATCTTTTATAGGTGGATCATTTCTAAAAAAATTTGAAAAAGAGTTCTCAATATATTGTAATATTAAATATTGCATAGGTGTAGGAAATGGAACTGATGCTCTAGAAATTGCTATAGAATCTCTTAATTTACCACACGGAAGTGAAATCATTGTTCCCACAAATACGTTTATAGCTACTGCTGAAGCTGTAGTACGTTCAGGTAAAAAAATAGTTTTTGCAGAAGTAAATTATAATAATAATCTATTAAATGTAAATAAGATAGAAAATAAAATATCTAAAAAAACATCTGCAATAATACCTGTTCATTTATTTGGACAGAGTTGTGATATGTTAAAAATTTTAGAAATAGCAAAAAAATATCAATTAAAAGTAATTGAGGACTGCTCACAATCACATGGAGCTTATTTTAAAGGTAAACATGTTGGAACTATGGGTGATATTGGTACGTTTAGTTTTTATCCTGGAAAAAATCTCGGTGGTTTTGGCGATGGTGGGGGAATAATTACAAATAATTTTAAATTAAATAATATTTGCAGAAGAATATCCAATCACGGTAGACTCCAAAAATTTGATCATAAAATTATAGGAAGAAATAGTCGACTTGATAATCTTAATGCTTCAATTTTGATAGAGAAACTGAGATTATTAAATAAATGGATAAAGATGAGAAACATAAATGCAAGATTATATAATGATAATTTAGATAGTAAATATATTGATTTGCCACAATTAAATAAGGATTGTTATCACTCATACCATCTTTATGTAATTAAAGTTAATAAAAGAAATTTAGTTAGGCAACTTTTGAAACAAAAAGGAATAGCTACAGGAATTCATTATCCAGAGTCACTCAATAAAAATAAAATTTTTAATATTAATAATAAAAAATCATTTAAAATTTCAAATATTTTATCTAAAAAAATATTAAGTCTGCCTATTTATGAATCTATTTCAAAGAAAAAGATTTTGTATGTATGTAGAGTACTAAATGAGATTGTAAAAGAACATCACTGAAAAAATTAATAGTAATAATACCTGATTTAAGAGGCGGTGGAGCTGAAAAAGTTACAGTAAACCTATGCAACCAATTTATCAAATTTATGGAAGTAGAAATAATAGTAATGAATCAGCTTGGAGTAATGCAACAAATACTGGATAATAGAGTTAAAGTTCATAATCTAAATATAAAAAAAATTAGATTTCTATTCTTTAAATTACCAAAGATTATAAAAGAAAGAAAACCAGATATTGTTCTTACTCAAATGTGGCCATTAACTAGCATTGTAATATTAACAAAGTTATTCTTTTTTTTAAAAGGTAAATATTTTGTTTGTGAACATGTAAATCTTTATGAATCTATAAAAAATGAAACGAGTTTAAATTATTATCTAGCACTACCAATAATTTTTTTCACACATAATTTATCACAAAAGATTATAACTGTTTCAGATGGGGTTAACTATCAATTGAATTCAAAATTCAAAATTTCAAAAAAAAAATTATTAACTATTTATAATCCAGTAATCGATAGTAAATTTACAAAATTTAAAATATTTAAAGAGTCAATATGGCAGAACTCAACAAAATTAAAATTGCTAAGTATTGGAAGATTAAAAAAACAAAAAAATTTTAAGTATTTAATAGAAACTTTATCATTAATAAAAGATATTGATTATGAGTTAATAATAGTTGGAGAGGGAGAAGAAAGAGAAAATTTATTAAATTTAATTAGTAAATTAAACCTTAATAATAAAATTAAGTTAATTGGATACAAGGAAATTTTAAATAATTACTATTACAATGCTGATATTTTTATTTTACCATCATTATGGGAGGGGTTTGGCAATGTACTTGTCGAAGCTTTGTATTATAATTTAAAAATAATTTCTACAGATTGTAAATATGGACCAAAAGAAATTTTAAAAAACAATCTTTATGGAAATCTAGCTCCATTAAATAGTAAACAAGAATTTGCAAAAATTATTAGTAAAGTATACAAAATGAAGAGAATTCAAACTAAAGAGAGAGCACTTAATTTTCATGTTGAAACAATTTCAAAACAATATCTAAATATCTTCTAATATGATAATTCAATATAAATGTAGTAATTGTAATTCAAAAAAAAACAACCTTAGAAGAGCATACCCATTTAGCACTTATTTTAATAACAAAAAATTTTTTTTTTTTAAAATGTAAAGATTGTAAAATTACTTCAATTTATCCAAAATTAAATCAACAAGATATTAATTATTTATATGATACAGGTAATTACCATAATAAATTTTATTCATCCTTGAATGTAAAAGAAAATAAAATAACTTTTAATTATCTAAAATCTTTTTTGAAAAAAAAAGATAATGTCTTAGATTATGGATGTGGTAATGGAAGTTTGTTGAAAAAATTATCATCAATTACAGAAAAATTGCATGGTGTTGATACTTATTCATTTTCAGAATATTCTAAAATATCAAAATATAAATTTAATTATCTTAATTATAACAATTTTTTTGCAGAAAACAGTACAGAATTTGATATTATCATTCTTCGTGATGTAACTGAACACTTAAATTATCCTAATCAGTTAATTGAAAAATTAATAAAAATGTTAGCTAAGAATGGCTTTATTTATATAGAGGGTCCGGCTGAAAAAGGTTTTTCTATAGTGAATTTGTGTATTCATTTATTTAGTTATGCTAAGAATATTTTTATAAATAGCAATAATTTTAAACCTTACCATTTAAATTACTATAGTCTTAAAACTAAATTAAATTATTTATCTAAATTAACAAATGTAAGGTTATTTTATTTTAAAACTTTTGAAACTGGATGGCCATATGATAATGCGGGACTTTTAAAAAACATTATTTCAAAGATAAGTAAATTTATTTTTTTTATATTAAATTCAATTTTTAATAAAACTAATTATGGAAATAGATTTATAATCATTTTAAAAAATGAAAAATAAACAAATTTTATTTATTTCATATGATGGACTATGTGATCAATTAGGGGAAAGTCAAATTCTACCTTATCTTACTGAATTAAAAAAAAAATATGAAATTTATATTTTATCATTTGAGAAAAAAGTAAATATTAGTGATGAAAAAATAAATTATATAAATAATAATTTTAACTGGACATTTAAAAATTTTACAGAAAGCAAATATAAAATATTTAAATTATTAGATTATATTAAACTTTTCTTTTACTCTCTTAGTTTAATTAGAAGACACAACATAAAAATTTGTCATGGTAGAGGTTTTCTTCCATCATTAATTATTTATTTAATCAAGAATCTAATTAATATTAAATTAATTTTTGATGTAAGAGGTTTCTGGGCCGATGAAAGAATAGATAATAATCAATTAAATAAAAATAATAAAATTGATAAAATTATTTATAAATTATTAAAATATCTGGAAAAAAAAATTCTTTACTCATCAGATCATGTTGTTGTTTTAACACAAAAAGCTAAAAATATATTATTACAATATAATAAAAAAATAACCGTCATTCCTTGCGCAACAAATTTTTCTATGTTTTCAAATTCAACATTTAATGACAATGATTTGATAAAAAATAATATTCAATTTAATATAAATAAATATAAAATATTTTGTTATTTAGGTTCCGTTGATGGTGCATATATGTATGATGAAGTATTAAGATATTTTAAATTAATTAAAATTAAATATAAAAATGTAATGCTAATTACTATTACAAAAAATAATAAATATGCTAATAATATTTTATCCCATAATAAATATAAAACTATAAAAAATAATGTTAAAATTTTTTCTTTAGAACGAAAAGAATTACCATTTTACTTAAATAAATGTTATGCAATGATTTCTTTTGTTAAAAATTCGTACGCGCGAAAGGCCATGTCTCCTGTTAAAATTTCTGAAGCATTAGCCGCTAACCTTCCGATTATTATCAATCAAAATATTGGTGATTTAGATGAACATTTGCTAAAATTTGATATTGGTTTTTCAATAAATATTAATGATATTAAATCAATTAAAAATTCTATTAGTAAAATAAATAACTTATCAAATAAAGAATATCACAGAGATGAGGCATTTAAAATATATGATATAAGTACAGCAATAAAAAAATATTCAAACTTATACTATCAATTATAAAATGAAAAAAATTGTTTTAATTAATGGAGGTCGAGGTGCTAAAGAAATAATACCCTTTTTAGAGAAAAAAAAATATAAAATTATATCTATAGTCAATGCTTATGATGATGGTAAGTCTACTGGTGTGTTAAGGGATTATTTTAACACTTTAGGGCCATCAGACCTGAGAAAAGTAATGCAGTTAATGATAGATAAAAATATAAAAAATTATAATTTTATTATTAATTTGTTTGAATGTAGGCTTCCAAAAATTAATAATAAATATATTTTGGAAGAATTAGATAAATTAATTAATTATAATGAAAACAAAATTTTCAATTTAAACAACTTATCAAAAACTATCTCTAATTATATAGTTCATAAATTAATTTTTTTTTTAAAGTTATATAATAGATATAAAAAGAATAATAAAATAGATTTAATATTATCAGATATGTCTTTAATAAATTGTATAATTGTTTCTCTAATTTTTGAAAAAAATCAACAAATAGATAAAGCTCTTAAAGATCTAAAAACAACTTTTAAAATTAAATCAAAAATTTTAATAAATTCTAATTCAATTAAGCATTTAGTTGCTTTAAGAAGATCAGGAAAATTTTTAAATAGTGAAGCAGAAATTGTAGAGAGAAGATCTAATGTTAAAATTTCAAGAATATTTCTTTTAGACAAGAAAATTAAATTAAATCTGTTTAAAAATAAAAATTATATTCAAAAAAAATTAATACTAGACAACTTAAATAATGTACCAAAGTTGTCTAGATCTTCATTTGATGCACTTACAAGTGCTGATATAATTATTTTTTGTCCAGGAACTCAACATTCTTCATTATATCCAACCTATATGTCGTTAGATTTTAAAAAAGCTATTGAAACTAATAACAAAGCAAAAAAAATATTTATTACTAATATAGGGGCTGATTATGAAACTCCAAAATATGATTCCTTTGATTATTTAAATGGTGCCTATAACTATATTACTAATTTTGATAACAAAAAAAAATATAGTAAATATTTTGATGTTGTAATTATTAATAAAGCTAAATTTAAGTCTAAAATTAATTATGTAAAATTTAATTCTAAACCATTTAAAGAAAACAGCATTAAATATATTTATGAAGATTTTGAAAATAAATATAAGCCTGGATATCATGATTTTAAAAAAATCTATAAATATATTAAATGAATGATGTTTTAATAATTATCGTTACCTATAATAGGCTTAATCTATTAAAAAGATGTCTAAATAATTGCAACTATCAATCTTTTAAATCTAGAGATATAATTGTTATAGATAATAATAGCACTGATGGTACTTTTGATTTTCTAGAAAATAATGGCATCAATAATATTAAACTAAATGAAAATCTTGGCTCAGCTATGGGCTGGAATCAGGGCTTAAAATATGCACTAAACAAAAATTATAAATATGTATGGCTTATGGATGATGATGGATATCCCGAAAGAACATCATTACAAAATTTATTGAATAATTTTGATTATCAATATTCTTGTATTTCGTCACTAGTAGTTTGTGAAGATGATAAAAATAAACTTGTTTTTTCAATGCCAATAATTAATAGAAAAAAATTTAAACTTAATTTACATAAATTTAAAAAAGTAAATTTTGTAAAACAATATTCAAAAAATAATTTATATGAATTTGCGCATTTGTTTAATGGATCTTTGATAAGATTAAATACAGTAAAAAAAATTGGAAATATTAATAATAAATATTTTATGTATGGTGACGAATTAGATTATTATTTTAGATTAAGTAAGGTTGGTAGAGTGGTAACATGTGTAAATTCATTGCACTTGCATCCGAATGTTGAAAATAGAAAATGTTCTAAATTTTGGATTTATTACTATTTAAAAAATTCAATTATAATTAATAAAAAATATAGAAATTTATATTTTATAAGATCGTCCCTTATTATATTCTTGTGTTTATACAGAGTTTTGTTAAGAAATGGTTTTAGAGATTTCTTTAAAATTCTTTTTTTTAACAAATATAAATTTTACAATGCTATTTTTAATGGCTTTATTGAAAAAATTGGCAATGAACTTAAGTAAGGATACTTTTGTTGTCATTCCATGTGCTGGAAAAGGTACAAGATCTAAGTTGCCTTATCCTAAAAGCTTATACAAAATTGGTAATACCACAATCTTAAATAGAATTATAAAGAGTTTTAATAAATATAATTTTAACTTTAAGATTGTTATTAATAAAAAAAATATGCAATTATTTAAAAGTGAAACTAAAAAAATTTCTAGTAAAATTGAATATTTATATCAAAATATTGCGTTAGGAATGGGTGATGCAGTGCTTAAAATTACTAAATCAAAAGATTATAGAAAAATGGAAAATATAATACTTATTTGGGGAGACGTCCCTTTTATAAAAAAGAGTACAATTAATGAATTAATAAAAAATCATTTTAAAAATAATAATGATTTTACTTTTATTAGTGGGATTACTAAGTACCCATATACTTATGTTCAAAGAGATAAAAAAAACAAAGTATTTAGAATTAAAGAAATGAAGAATTTTAAAAAGAAAATTAAATATGGTGAGAGAGATATTGGTATTTTTTTATTTAAAAAAAATTATACAATTAAAATACTTAAAAAAATGAAAATAAAACATAAGAATAATAAAGAAATAAGTTTTTTAAATGTAATTGAGTATTTGAATAAAGAAAATTTAAAAATAGAAGCAATCAATATTGCAACTCCTAGAGAAATGAAATCCCTAAATTATTTGAAGGATTTAAACTAGTATGTGCGGTATAACTGGATTTGTAACAGAAGCTAATTTTCATCAAGATAATTCAATTAAGTATCTTGATAAAATGATTTCAAAAATTCATCACAGAGGTCCAGACAGTTCAGGTAAGTGGATTTATAATAATAGCCTATATTTTGGACACACAAGGTTAAGCATTCAAGATTTGTCTGTTAATGCAAATCAACCAATGTTTTCTAATAATGGACAATTCTGCATTATTTTTAATGGTGAAATTTATAATCATCATGAATTACGTAAACAAATTAATTATAACTGGAAATCCTCCTCAGATACTGAAACAATACTTGGCTTACTTGAAAATTATAGTTTTTCTAATGTTGTAAACAAACTTGAAGGTATGTTTGCTTTTGCTTGCTTTGACATATTTAATAAAAAACTATACCTAACAAGAGATTATGCTGGTGAAAAACCACTTTATTTTGGTTGGTCAAATAATGTTTTTTTCTTTTCATCCGAATTGAAATCTATATGTGTAAATAATTATTTTCAAAAAAAATTAAATCCAGATGCTGTCAATTCATTAATTCAATATTCATATATTAAAACTCCTTTAACAATTTTTGAAAATTTATATAAACTTGCTCCTAATAAAATATTAGAATGTTCTTTAGATATAAATAAATATAAAAATAATAAAATTATCAATTTTAATGAAAAAAATAATTATTTCAAAATTTATCCTTACGAAAATAATATTACAAATAATTTTAATAATAAAAAATCACTTATTCATCAAATGGATGAATTTAGTATTTTATTTAAAAAAACAATTAAATCTTGTTTTATTTCAGATGTTCCCGTAGGTGTATTTTTATCAGGAGGAATAGACTCCACACTAACTTCAGTGTTTGCAAAACAGCATACCGACTTTAATTTTGAATCTTTTTCCATAGGTTTTGAAAACTTAAATTATGATGAATCACGCTATGCAAGTAAAATCTCAAATCATTTTGGAATTATTAATCATAAATTAATTTTATCTCCTAGTGATATGCAGAATGTAATACCAAAATTACCTTTGATTTATGATGAACCATTTTCAGATAGTTCACAAATACCAACTTTTCTTTTATCAAAATTAGCATCAAGTAAAGTTAAAGTAGTTTTATCTGGAGATGGGGGTGATGAGCTTTTTGGAGGATATAATAGATATTTTAATACTCAAAAACTATGGAATGTAATTAAATTTTTTCCATTTAAGCTTAGAAATAAAATTTCACAAGTTCTGATTACTAATAATAGTTTGTTTATTTTTGTTAAATATTTAGCAAAAATTTATAATCCTCATATTTTTTCTGATGAAAAAATATTAAAAATTTTAAATAAATTAAAAACTATTAAAGATAAAAAAACATTATATTTATCGATGTTAAAGGAAATTAATGATGTACAAAAAAACACAAATCATTTTACTAATAATTTTGATTCTGTTTTCGATGATTATTTTAATAAATCATCTGAATTTATAGATGCAATGATGAGATATGACTTCGATACTTATTTAAATGATGATATTTTAGTAAAGGTGGATCGAGCATCAATGGCAAATAGCCTAGAGGTTAGGGCACCTTTTCTAAATAAAGAAATTATTAAATTTAGCCGTTCTTTACCAATTAATCATAAAATTTATAAAGGTGGTGGAAAATTAATATTAAAAGAAATTCTAAATAGTTATTTACCAAATAGCTTTATAAATAGGCCTAAAATGGGATTTGGAATACCCTTAAGAGAATGGCTTTCGAATGATTTAAATTCTTGGATGAAAGATATATTGTCAATAAACAACTTAAATAAACATAATCTATTTAAATCTGAAACAATCATAGAAATGATTGAAAATATTAATAGCACCTCTATTAACAAACTTTGGTCAGTGCTAGTATTTCAAATGTGGTACATGGAAAATTTTGAATGATAATATACTCAATTAGTTTGTTGGTTTTTGTTATATTTGCAAATATTCAGCTTCTTAAAAAAAAATTATTAAAAATTGAATTAAATCTTTTTTTTTTATTTTTAATTTGTTTTGTAGGTTTGAGGGATGCTTCTGGAGGAGATTATTATACTTATTTTAAGATCTTTAAAAATAATAGTGAATATTTCAGAAATTTTTCATTCTCTGCTGATATTGGGTTTGTATTATTTACACAATTAATAAAATCTTTTTCAAATAACTTTTATTTATATTCTATTGTAATATCGATCTTTAATTTTTTATGTTTAAGATTTTTTCTAACAAAATTTAAAGTTTATAATTTTTTATCTATGATAATTTTATATCAAAGTTTTATAATATTTTTATTTATGGGTTATGTAAGGCAAGGTTTGGCAATATCCATATTAATGGTTGGAATAGTTTTCTTGTATAAAAAAAATTTTTTAATGTTTTTTATATATTTATTTATTTCAATTTTATTTCACAAAAGTGCTTTAGTTTTTTTAGTTTTTTTATTACTTTACTTCATAGATAAGAAATTATCACCAATATTCATACTTTTTCAATCTATAGTCATTTCAATATTTATTTATTTGTATTACGATGAATTTTTAAGATTATTTTATTATTATTCTGGAGAAGGTAATTATTTTAAATCAAAAGGAGCATATCCAAGAGTATTGAGTAATATCTTTATAATCTTCTCTTCTTATTTTTACTTATTTGCAAATAATTATTTTAATAAAGATGAAAATAAAAAATATCATCATTTTATTTTAACATATTTGTCTATAACAATTATAACTTTATATTTTTTGATTATTGACAATACTACATTAGCAGATAGATTAAATTATTATCTGGTCCCACTTACTATTATTTTGTTAAATCTAGTTCATAATCATATAAAATTAAAATTTACTTTCATCAATTTCGTTTCTATATTTTATATTATTAATTTAAATATTTGGTTACTTTATGGTAATTTTTCAAGTCAATGGTATTATAATTATTTTCCAAATACTTGTTTAATATGTTAATCAATAAAAACACATATATAATTTTACAATATTCAGGAGAGCCAAGTGGCGCTGAAAAAAGATTTATAGATATATGGAAATATTTAATAAATAAAAATTACCCTGTTTTTTTAGTAACTCATAAAAAAATCTCAGAATTTTATACATTTTCTAACTCTGAAAAAAAATTTTTATTATTATTTAATTCCAACAAAACAACTTTTTTGAGTCAATATTTTACTATTTTAAGATTTAAAAATAATATTGAAAGAAATTCAATTATTCATTTTGTAAATACTTATTATCCTTTACTTTCCTTCTTAACTAATTCAAAATTTATAATTTCTTGGTTGCAGCCTTTTAATATTTTTTCAATGAAATATTTAAAATTTCGTCATTGCATTTTATTTTTGTTAGGTTTTTTTTTTTCCAAAACCATAGATGTGTTGAATCCTAAAAATTATTATTTTTACAAAAAATTATTTTATTTTAAAAAAATTTATATTACACCTACATCTAATTCTGTAGATGAGAACATATTTTCACCTAGTTCAAAAAAAAATTCTATTGTATTTTTAGGGAGACTAGAAAAGCATAAAGGAATAAATAATATTATTGAAATTATAACCAGTCTTGAAAAAAAACTATTTAACAACAATTTTTCAGATAAAATATTTTTTTATATTTTAGGAAGCGGATCCGAACAAAACAAAATAAATAATTTCATAAAAAAAAATTATTTTAAAAATATAATAGTTCAAAATTTTTATTCTAAAAACCCAAATTTGATCTTGAATAAGTCAAAAATCTTTTTATCTTTACAATCATCCTCTAATTATCCCTCCAGATCATTAATTGAAGCTATGTATTCTGGCTGTATACCAATTATTACTGATGTTGGTGACTCTAGAATGATGGGATCTTCTAAATATTTATTTTATGTTGATAGGAAAATAAATTCTCAAAAAATCACAGATTTAATTTATAATATTATTTTATATGATAATATTAAATTTACTAATATATCAAAACATATTAGACATGATGCAATTCTTTTATTTCAAAATAAAAATCAAAGTAAATATTTTGAAAAATTATACTTTAAACAAAATATATAATGTCTAAAAATGATTACATAATTTTTTCTTCTATTGATTGGGAAGTTCATTATCAATTACATCATCAGCTAACTTTATCCCTATCAAAATCAGAAAATAGAGTTTTATTTGTTCAAAATATTGGAGTTAGACCCATAAAATTTAATGATACTGGAAGAATTATTAAACGTATTATAGATCGAATATTTTCAATAAGAGGATTTAAAATTATAAATAAAAATATTTCACTTTTGATTCCTCTTATATTTCCTTTCCCTTTTAATAAATTTTTTATTAAAATAAATACATTCCTATTATCCAAATCTATTCTCAATTGGATTTCAAAAAGTAATTTTAATAACCCAATTATAATTACTTTTTTACCTAATCCTGTAATTATTAATCTTCTAGAAAATACATTTCAGAATAATCTTAAAATTTATTATTGTGCTAATCACATGTCAAAAGGAAGTCCTGAAGCAATGCCATTAGAAAGTTGGGAAAAAAAACTTTTTAAAAATGCAAATTTAATTTTTACTATTTCTCACCTAACATATGAAAGATCAAAAAAATATAATAATAATATATTTAATTATCCTCCAGCTGTTGATTTTAAAAAAATTATACAAAATAAAAAAATTTTTAATATCGGAGCCAACAAAACAAACATTTGTTATATTGGCGCTTTAAGTAACGTAATTGACATTGAATTGTTAGACTATGTCATATCGAAATTAAATGAATTTAATTTTATTTTTATTGGTCCAATTTTAATTAATGTTAATAAAATTAAAAAATATAAAAATGTTTCTTTTCTTGGTCAATTATGTCACGATAAAACCATATCATATTTAAAATCTATGCATATGGGAATTATTCCATATAAAAAAAATGAATTCACAGATAATGTTTATTGTTGTAAATTAAATGAATATCTAGCTTGTGGCTTACCGGTAATATCTACAAATTTACATGAAATAGAAATATTTTCTAGTAATCATGACAATATTATTAAAATTTCAAAAAATAAAAATGAATTTGCAAATCATATTATTGATATTAATTCAAAATATGATGTTATTGATAAAACTAATTTAAAAACAATTGCTGAGAAAAATAGTTGGGATAAAAGATTTGAATTAATTATTAATACTATTGAGGAAAATTTATTAGAATTTGAAAAAAATAGAGATCAATCTAGTAATTTATTTTTTGATTACTATAATAGAATTAAAAAAAGATTAATTTCTATAATAATTATTCCTATATTCATTTTTTTAATATCTTTTTATTCTCCATTATTTTGGTACTTAGGTAATATATTAGCAATAAATACACCAATATCTGAATCACAGGCAATTGTTGTCTTTAGTGGTGATGGTTATTCAAACTATTTGAATATAGGTTATCAAAAAAGAGCATTGGATTCTAAAAAATTTCTTGAAAACAAGTTAGCTAAAAAAATATTTCTATCTTCTGGAAAAGATCAAACTATTCATGAGGTCACTTTGCTTAGAGCTTTTTTAATAACTGAAGGTATTGATGATAAAAAGATATATATCTTTGAAGATTATCCAAGTAGCACATATGAGAATGTTAAAATGGTGGGAAACTTACTTGTTAAAAATAGAATAACTGATATTATCTTCATTACAGCCCCTTATCACTCACTTAGATCATACCTAATATGGAAATCAAATTATCCAAATATCAATATTAAAATACCTAGGGTAATTGATTCTCCTCCTGAAAAAATTCAATGGAAAAATAGTTATACTAATATCAAAATTATTTTATATGAATTTTTAGCCATAATTCATAATAAGCTCAATAATAGATTTTAGATGAAAATTGTTTTAATTTCTAATTCCTCATGGAATTTGTTCAATTTTAGAAAAGAGATTATAGAAAGCCTTAACGAAAACCATCAAATTGCTCTAATAGCGCCAAAAGATGAATATTTTTTTAAACTTAATAAAAAATATACTATTTATAATTGGTCACTTAATTCATATAGTAAAAACCTGTTTGGAGAACTTAAAGCTATTATAGGTTTATTTAGTTTGCTTAAGAAAATTAAACCAGATGTAGTTATGACATTTACAATAAAACCAAATATATATACTAATATATTGAGTTATTTCCTAAAATTTGCAGTAGTTTCAAATATATCTGGGTTGGGTAAAAATTTTATAAATGATAAAATTATCAATAAATTTATTCAACTATTTTATATTTTATTTATTCAAAAATCTAATTTTATTTTTTTTCAAAATTCTTTTGACTACGAATATTTTTGTAAAAAAAAATATTTCATTTCTAAAAAAAAATCTTCAATCTTGCCGGGCTCAGGTATAGATTTAAATTATTTTAAAAATTTAAAATATAAAAATAATTATTTAGATAATAAAAAATACCACTTTCTTTTTATTGGTCGATTTGAAAAAGAGAAAGGTATTTATGAATTCTGTGAAGCTGCAAAAAAATTTATTATTAAGAATAATAAAAATATTTTTTATGCAATTAGTCCAAATGATATAAATATAGAAATTTTAACGAATAATTATCCTCAAATTCATTTTTTGAATAAAACTGATAATATAAAGGGCATTCTTGAAAATACGAAGTGCGTAGTTTTGCCCTCATATAGAGAAGGTAACCCAAGAAGTTTAATTGAATCAATTTCTATGTCGGTGCCAGTAATTGCTACCGATGTACCAGGATGTAATGATGTTGTTATTGATCATTACAATGGATATTTGTGCAAAAAAAATTCTATAGAGTCCTTGTTTGATAAATTTGTTAATTTTTATAATTTATCAAAAAGTGAAATTTTAATTATGTCTAATAATGCTAGAAATCATGCTGAAAAAAAATATGATGTTAAGAAAATTATAAATATATATGAAAAAAAAATATTAGAGATAAAAAATAAAAATGCAAATCAAAACATATCTAAATAGTTTTCATTATTTATTTTATTTTTTAATTATATTATTTTTGCAAATAAATATTCCTGTAATTAGTGATGATTGGTTTTTTATTAATAATGAAAATTATTTTATTTATAACAGACCTTTATCTAGTTATTTAATTACTTATCTTTATCCTCTTATAAATTTTCAATTTTATATATTTGATTCATTTATGTTCTTAAAAGCTTTATATTTATTTATTATATATATTATTTTTATATATATTTTAGCAAAACTAAAATTTTCTTCAATCAGTCCTTTATATATATCTTTTTTAATTATATTTTATCCACTACATGATAGTTCAACCTATTGGATTTGGTCTATAATTCATTTTCTTTCTTTTTCATTATCTATGCTATCATTTGTTTTCTATAATGATAGAAAATTATTTTTAGCAAATTCAATTATTTTCATTTCACTTATGTTGTCTTACAGTTGCCTTCCTGTAGTTTTATTTTTATTAGTATATTTTATTAAATTTAGAAATTATAAAAATATCTTAAATATTCTATTTATCTTTTTAGTTTATATTATTTATATAATCACAATTTCTGATTTAAATAACTTACCAAGAGTTGGTATTGGTTACAATAATTTTTCAGATAAAATAATCAATATTTTGAATTTTAAAAATTTTACTTTCCATTTAATTTCATTATTTGATATTATTGGACCATCTAATATTATTAAAATTTATAATTCATTTTTATCAATAAATTTAATTTCATTTTTATATATTTTATTAATCTCTTTTTTAGTTACATCCTTATATTTTAAAAGAAAATCATTAAAGTTAAATTTATCCTTAATAATTTTTTTTCTAATTATAGCTTTATTTTCTTTATTGCTTTTTATAATAACTACTAAATTCCCATATATTCCCTTTGGATTAGGTAATAGAGTTAACTTATTTATATCACCCTTCATCATATTAATGATAGTATATCTTATTTCTTTAACTAGAATATATTATTTAAGATTTGCTATTTTTTTAATATTTAATTTTATATTAATTTCATCAATTTATTCTACCAATTTATATTGGAAAGAAATAAACTATAAAATGGAAGTTTTTAATAACAATATTATGAACCTCCCTAAGGATAAAATTATTTTTTTAAAAAATGAAAAATATTTTATATATAATTTATTTAAACACATTGAATTTTTAAATAATGATTTTTATTTAGATAATTATTTTTTAACTTATAATTTAAATAAGGATAATATATATTTACTTAACTCTAAAAATATTTATCTAAATAAAAATAAAATAAATGAATATATTGTTTATGATGTAAGGAACAACAATATTAAAAATTATAAAAATATTGATGACATTAATAATATTTATTTATCATATGATGATCGCTTAACTCGCCATTGGTCAATTAACTTAATTAAAAACAAAAATCTTCTTAATTTTCTTCCAGATTATTACAGAAAAAAAATCAATTAATTTTTTTTGCTTCTACATAAAATATATCATATAAATTGCTATATATAGAAAAATTATTTAATTTAAATTTACTATTTAATTTTTTTAGAACATTTAATTTGTACATAATGAAATCTAAAGACCGATAATATCCAGTATATTTTATTGTAGTTATTTGATACCCTAAATTTTTTAACATTATGCAAATACTTTTTTTTGTAAAATAATTTATATGAGTAGGAGGGTGAATAAGTCTCCAATTTTTTTTAAAAATTCTGGCATTTAAACTTCCAATATCACCAGTTGTAAAAACTAAAGTATGATTGTTTTTAGAAATATTTATAATATCTTTTATTGATTCTATTGGATTTGTTAAATGTTCCAATACATCCCATAAACAAATAACATCATATTTTATATTTGAATTAACATCTTCAATCTTTTCCCAAACCTTATGATTTTGTGAGGAATAAGTTAACGCTTCTTTATTTAATTCCACACCACTAGCAGTTAAAAAAAACTCTTTTGCAAGATCTAAAAAAAAACCATAAGCACTTCCTATTTCTAAAAGATGATTATCTTTAAAAATATTATTTTTTTTTAAATTTTGTAATCTTAGTTTAAAATTTTTCTTTATAATTCTTTCATCTGCTAAATAATCTTTATATTCGCCATCTTTAAAATAATTTGAGTTATATATTTCATGAATTTCATAATTATTTATTTTTTTTTTATAGATAGCATGTCCACAATTTGTGCACTTCATTAATGAGGAATATATTTCTTTTGTAAACATTTTACAAATTAAACAATTATTCATATTTGTTTTTTTTTAATATAAATAGGCCGATCCTTAATCTGTTCGTAAATTTTTGAAATATATAATCCTACTACACCAATAAAAATTAACTGCAAACCACCAAGAAAAGTTAAGATTGCAATTATATCTGTGTAGCCTATTGGAGAGGTATCAGGTGAAAATAATTTCTTTGTTATTGCATACAATCCATATGAAAAAGAAAGTATAGATATAAAAAAACCAGAATAAAATGATAATCTTAAGGGAAAAGTAGAAAAATTTAATATACCAAAAAATGCTAATTCATTTAATTTAAAAAAATTATATTTTGCTTTACCAAACTGTCTTTTTTCAGGTATATAATCAATATACATAATATCAAATCCAGACCAAGCTATCATTCCTCTTATAAATTTATCTCGTTCTTTAAACAATTTTAAATTATTAATAACTTTTTTATTTATTAATCTAAAATCTGAAGTATTTCTTTCTAGTTTTAAGTTAGAAATTTTATTTATTAATAAATAAAAAATATTTGAAAAAATCCGAAATATAAAATTTCTTTCACCATGAGATTTTTTTTTCATTTGAATAACGTCAAAATTATTTTTTTGTTTTAAAATATTTGGAATTAAAGCAGTTGGATGTTGTAAATCACAGTCCATAGTAATCACATAATCACTTTTACTGTTTTCTATACCTGCATAAATTGCTGTTTGATGTCCAAAATTTCTTGAGAAAGAAATGCAATTAACTCTTTTATCAATTTCATTTAGTTCTTGAATAATATTTAATGAATTATCAGTACTACCATCATCAATAAAAAAAAAATTATATTCTATTTTTAGATTTAATTTATTAATTTCATTATAAATAATTTTTATATTATCTTCTTCATTATAAACAGGTATAACAAAAGTTAATTTCTCATCTTTAATCATTATAAATTATTTTCTTTAATCCTAATTCTAATTTAGTGTGTGGTTTATATTTTATAAGTTTGAATAATTTTTTAGAATTTCCAAATCTTCTCTGAACATCAAATTCTTTTCTAAATTTAGGTGTTTTAATTTTTTTAACTTTACTGTTAGAATCTGTAATCTTTTTAATAATTTTAGCCAAATCTATCATTGTAGTCTCTGTACCTTTTGCAATATTTATTATTTCACTTTTATTTATTTTTTCTGAAACTTTTATAGTAGCTTCAACCACATCATCTATATATGTAAAGTCCCTGGTTTGTTTTCCGTTACCATAAACAACAATATTTTTTCCATTTTTTGCTTGTTCAATAAAACGAGGTATAACCATTCTTTTATCTTGCCTTGGTCCATAAACATTAAAATATCTTAAAGAGATGTTTTTATTGGATATTTTTTAGATATTGATTGTAAGTATATCTCATTAAATCTTTTAGCTATCGCATATGATGATACAGGTGAGACGTTGAAGTTTTCTGTTACTGATTTTTCAATCTCAAATTTACCATAAACGCCACTCGTTGAAATATAAATTAATTTTTTAACTTTGTACTTTAGAGCTAAATCAATTATGTTTGCCGTCCCAATTGATTCTATATTCATAGTTTCTTAAGGATTAGACGCTACTTCCTCTACACCCAGATAGGCTGCTAAATGAAAAATTATTTGCCTGTTTTTTATGACTGACTCTAGTTTTTTTTTATCTCTTATATCCCCAAATATAAATTTAATTTTATTAATATAATTTTTATGAATTTTGTTACCTCTCAAAAGATTGTCTATAACGGTTACATCATAACCTTTGTCTACTAACTTTTCTACTAAGTGACTTCCAATAAAACCAGCACCACCAGTAACTAATACTTTTTTCATATAATTTAATTGATATATACTTATTTAAATAAAATTTATATTATTATTAATTATTTATATGAAAAAAATTGCTATTATTGGTTTGGGTTATATTGGCTTACCTTTAGCTGCTTCATTCTCAAAACATTACACTGTTATTGGTTATGATAAAAATTTATCAAGAGTCAAACAATTAAATAATCTTGATGATAAAACTAATGAATATTCAAAAAAGCAGTTATTAAAATTAAGTGAAAATAAATTATTAATTACAAATAATGAAAAAAAACTTGTTGAATGTGAAATTTTTATAATAGCAGTTCCTACCCCTGTTAATAAGAATAAAAAACCGGATTTATCACTTTTAATTCAAGCCACCAAATTAGTGTCTAAATACATATTAAAAAATTCTATAATTATATATGAATCTACAGTTTATCCAGGAACCACAGAAAATGTATGTGTGCCAATTATTGAAAAAATTTCAAAAAAGAAATTGAATGAAGATTTTTATGTTGGCTATTCTCCTGAAAGAATAAATCCAGGAGATAAAAAAAATACTATTGAAAATGTAGTCAAGCTCACCTCAGCATCCAATAAATTTGCATTAAATATAATAGATAAA
Organism: Spirochaetales bacterium; assembly: GCA_002730475.1. The sequence goes on from PCAG01000018.1 coordinate 28,250, forward strand.
CTTTATAATAAGATTGTTAAGGTAGGAACTTATAAAGTAGACAAAATAGAAGAGGCTGAAGCTGCAAAGGTAATTGAAAATGTTCAGAGAGATGTAAATATTGCACTTATAAATGAATTATCGAAGCTTTTTTCTAAACTAAATATAGATTCTAATAAAGTTTTAAAAGCAGCATCATCAAAATGGAATTTTCTTAATTTTAAGCCAGGATTAGTGGGAGGTCATTGTATTGGTGTTGATCCTTATTATTTAACTCATGTAGCAAAAAAAAATAATTTTAATCCAAAAATTATTCTCTCTGGCAGATCTATTAATGACAGTATGCCTAAATATGTTTCAGATAAAATACTTAAAACATTAAAAATTAATAAATTTAAAACTAATAATGCAAAAATATTGATTATGGGAGTAACTTTTAAAGAAAATTGTCTAGATATAAGAAATTCAAAAGTTTTTGATATTTATAAAAATTTAAAAAAAAATATAAAAATAATAGATGTTACTGATCCTTATGCGGACTCAAAAGAAGTATTTATTAATTATAAAATTAAAATTAAGAAAAAAATTAAAAAAAATTATTACGATTTAATATTAATTGCTGTTAAACATAACGAATTCAAAAAAATTAACATTAAAGAAATTTCAAAATATTTAAATAATAATGGTATATTGATTGATCTTCTTAATCTTTTTCCTTCATATGACAAATATTGGAAGCTCTAAAATACAAAATGTACAAATTTAATGATAGAATTCTTTTATTATTTATTTGCTCCCTACCGTTATGTTTAATAATAGGGCCTTTTTGTAGCGATCTAACTATTACTATAGGTTCTCTAATCTTTTTAATAGGTTTAACAAAACATAAAATTAAATTTTATTTTTTAAATAAATATTCTTTATTTTTTTTTATATGGTTTTTTTATTTGTTATTTAGCTCATTAATTTCAGATAATGTTTTTTTATCTTTGGAGAGTACATTGTTTTATTTTAGATTCTGGATTTATTCTTTAGCATTATGTTACCTTCTGATTAACTATAAAATTACTGTTTATTATTTATTCTTTTTTTTGTCGGTAGCTTTACTAATTGTATCAATTGCTGCTTATTATCAGTTATTCTTTGGTAATATTATTCTTGGATACAATTACGATTTTAATCATAATCAATCACGGCTCAGTGGTATTTTTGGAGAAGAAAATATCTTGGGAAGTTATTTATCAAGAATATTGCCATTATTTTTTATTTTATTTATTCAATTAAATTTTAAAAAATATCTTAATTTTTATTTTATTACTTCTTTCTTTTTAATCAATTTTATTTTGATATTGTTTTCAGGAGAGCGAACATCAATATTTTATTTTTTTATATTTATTTTATTTTTTATTTTTGATTTAAAATATTTTTTTAAAAAAATGAATCAATTATGGATTTTTTTGATTTCATTTATAGTTTTACTTATACTATTATTATATAATTCAGAAAATTTAAAAAATAGAATTTTGGAATATACTTTTTATCAATTCTCAGAAGGATCAACAATAAACATTTTCTCAATTCAACATCAAGTTATCTATAAAACAGGTATTAAAATTTTCTTGGACAACAAATATGTTGGTATTGGGCCAAAGTTATTTAGGGAAAAATGCAAAAATTATAAAACGTATTCTAAATATGATAATTCTATTGATGGATGCCAAACTCACCCTCACAATAGCTATTTACAAATATTATTGGAAACTGGAATTTTTGGTTTTTTGTTTATTATTATTATATTCATATATATGTGTATTCAATTATTTAAGTTTGTGTTTTTAATTAATTTTTCACCCGATAACTTTAGTTTTAAATATACTTTAGTTATGATTTTTATTACTCTTTTTCCTCTTGTTCCAACTGGAAACTTTTTTAGTAACTGGATTAGTGCTATATATTACTTACCAATTGGTATCTTTTTATATTATAAGTTAGAAAAAGATTTTTAGTTTAGTTACTTTTATGATCAAATATTTATTATTATTTCTACTATTGCTTGTTTTACAGATTTTTCTAATTCATTTTTTTGCTAAAATAAGCAAAGTTATTGATTTAGTTGGAAAACTTGGGTCATGCTTAATTCTTGTAAATCTTTCTTCTTGAACTGCATTTATAATTTCTCCATCAATTATTAATGCTGCTGAGCTATCATGAAAGAAAGCAGATATTCCTAATATTTTTATCAATTAAAAAACCGTATAAATAAATGGAGCGACAGCAGATCCTTGAGTTAAAACAATCAGTCCTCCAAAAACTAGCAAAATAATAATAATAGGTAAAAGCCAAAATTTTTTTCTTACTTTTAAAAATTTAATTAATTCTATAATAAAATTCATTTAATATTGGTCCTCTACTGTTCCTTTATTTTTTTCATATTTAATCCAATAGCTATCTACTTTAGAGTCAATTTTGTCATCTAACAGTTTTTTTCTAAATAATACTAAAAAAAATTTAGTTGTTGTGAATGCTAAAATAAAAATTAATAGCATTATTATTGGTGATATAATTAAGCTTAATATTTCTCCAATCTTCAACCAGATTAAATTAGGATAGTGGTAAATTTTTGGGTAAATAAAAGTAATTATAAGTAATACAATTGCAATAAACAAAAATACAAGATTAATATTTTTACTAAAAATTAATGGTAAAAACGATAAGCAAGTAAAAAAAACAGAAAAAACAAATCCAAATGATTTTTCTGAGCTTTTTTTAACTTTAGTATGTTGTTTTATTTCTAGCATAATAATAGATTCTATATTAAA
>PCAG01000019.1 GCA_002730475.1 Spirochaetales bacterium
CTGATGGACCTGCTGCTACTAACAACATAGGTAGTAATGCTGGTGGTTCTGACGGAACAGCCGGTACTATCGACGGATACTTAGGTACTGAATATGAAGCTACATATTCAATGGATTTAGTTGATGGAGTTGAACTTTCATTAATTGGTTCTTACATTGATGTAGGTAGTGGTCTTGAGGATGCTTTAATCGCTCAAGCTTACGCAAACACTACTGCCATGAGAGCAAAGTCTTTATTGGAAACAGAAGGAAATATCTGGGCATTTCAGTCTAGATTAATGATTTTCATTGATGATTTCTTTAAAGCTCCTGCTGCAAGTAAGTAGTAACCTAATATTATCTATTACAGGGGGTCCTAATTTTAGGACTCCCTTTTTTTTTATAATCTGATACATTAATAGTAGTGTTTTTTAAAATACTTCTTTTTCTTATTCTTCTTGTATCACCGGCATTGTCGGTGTCATTAGAAGGCGCTATACAGCATGCTTTGGGAAACAATAAAAACATCATAATTCAGGAGGCCGAATTAGAATCAAGCCTTGGTGCAATAAAAGAATTTCAATCTATATACGATCCAAGTTTAAATATTGAGCTGTCTTATATTGATTCTACCATTCCTTCCACATCTGCTTTTGCAAAAAATAATGTTATAAGTGAAGATTTAACTTATACTGATTTGGGAATCGAAGGCTATTTACCTACGGGGACACACTATACATTATTTAATGCTGAACTGAACAAAACCAAAACTGATTTAGGTACAAGCGCTATTAGCCCTAAATGGGAGACAGATTTAGAATTTTCAGTACGTCAAAATTTACTTAAGGATTTCGGACCTGAAGTGAATAATTCCAAAATAATAATTGCAAAAAGAAATGCCGAGATATCTAAAATTGAACTCGAGAGAGTCATTTCCTCGACAATTTTAGAAATTGAAACAAAATATTGGAACGCGGTATATGCCAAGAAGAATCTTAAGCTTGCTGAATCATCATTGCATCTTGCTGAAGATTTAGTAGAAAAAAATAGAGTTGAAGTCGAAGTGGGCTCTTTGCCAAAAATAGCTTTGTTGCAGGCTCAATCAGAAGTTGCCTTTAGGACAGTTAAATTCATTAAAGCTGAAAATGCTTATCATACGTCTTTAGATTCATTAAAAATGTCTCTATCGATACCTTTCTCTCAAAGAATTACTGTTAATGATGATATTGAACAAAAAATGTTAAAACGGATTGATGAAAACGAACTAGAATCCATTGTGCTAAATAACAGACCCGAAATCAGGCAAGAGTCTATGCAACTTGAAAACTCAAAGCAACTTGTCGAATACTATTCTAACCAATTACTACCAGATTTTGATATTGAAGCGTCATTGTCGTACGCAGGGCTCGGAGGTTCTAAAAATCCCGACTATTCTAGTTCAATACTTGGGTCTCCTAAGATTGCCAATAAGTACGACGAAGGATTTTCAGATTCGATGGACACATTGAGATCCTTAGAAAACAAAACTTGGAGTATAGGTGCTAGACTAAGCATTCCATTGGGCAACAATGCTGCTGAAGGAAAATACGAGACAGCGATTGCTCGGAAAAATCAAAGACTTATACTGCTAGATCAATTGTTAGACTCGATTAACTTAGAAGCACGAAGTTCTTACAGGGAAGTAATGTCGAATGCAAAGAAGATTGAATCATCTAAGTTGAATCTATCCTTACAAGAAGAAGTATTAAACATTGAGGAGGAGAGATTTAAAATTGGCATGGCAACGATGAGGGATGTCTTAAAGGCCCAGAGAGATTTAATTAATGCCCAGGTTCAATACAATAAAGCGTTAGCGGACTACAATGTTTCAATTACTGCATTAGATTATTCCCTGGGGCTTCTGGTCAAAGAAAAAAAGATTGTTTTGGACAATTAGTGCTTAAAGTGTCGAACTCCGACAAATATCATAGCTATATTATTTTCGTCGGCGGCTTGAATAACTTCCTCATCTCTGATTGATCCACCAGGTTGTACTATGGCTGTTATACCTGCACTTGCGGCTTCATCTACACCATCCCTAAATGGAAAGAAGGCATCAGAGGCTAAAACGGACCCTTCGGTCCCATAATGATCCTTGGCTTTTATCCTGGCGAGTTGTACAGAATTTACTCTATTCATTTGACCAGCTCCAATCCCAACGGTTTTGTTGCCTCTCGCAAATACTATGGCATTTGATTTCACATTCTTACAGACTTTCCAAGCTAACAATAAAGTTTTGATTTCGTCCTCAGTTGGATTTCTTTTAGTGGCTACTTTGTAATCTATAAAATCTTCATCAGATGTAATATCTGCATCCTGATAAAGTATGCCCCCGACCACTTTTTTTATGTCCATTAGAGTCTCGTTTTTATTAGATAGAGGAGGGGTTTTTAGCACTCTAAGATTGGGTTTGGATTTTAAAATCTCTAAAGCATCTTCGGAATACTCAGGTGCTATTAGCACCTCAATAAATGTTTTTGTTATCTCGTCGGCTACGTCCTTCTCGACTTTGTTGTTAAACGCAACGATTCCTCCAAAAGCGCTAATTGGATCGCAATCTCGTGCATCGATATATGCCTGTAGGAGATTTTCGTGTTCTGCGACACCACAAGGATTGTTATGTTTCACTATTACACAAGCGTTAGTTTTGAACTCTTTGACTGTCTCAAGGCAAGAATCGGCATCGTAAATATTATTTAAAGACAATTCTTTTCCCTGTAATTGATTTGAATTAGCAATACAGGATTCGGTGATATTATCTTGAACAAAAAAAGATCCTTGTTGGTGTGGATTCTCTCCATATCTTAAATCGTATGACTTTTTATAATGAAGTGTTAATGTTTCTGGAATTTTATTCTTCGAATTATCAAGGCCTAAGATACCTAAATGATTAGATATCGCGGCATCATATTTTGCAACATAAGAGAAGGCTTTTTTAGCCAGATTGTAATTAAATTCCTTATCGATGGTTAGTGCACCATTAGATATTTTCCCAATAAGAGATTCGTAGTCTGAAGGATCGACTATGACACTAACATCTTGAAAATTCTTCGAAGCTGCTCTTACTATTGTAGGGCCACCAATATCAATATTTTCAATGACTTCCTGAAAACTAACCCTTTCATTTGCAATGGTTGCTTCAAAAGGATAAAAATTTACAATTACTAAATCTATAGAGCTAATCGCTTGACTCTTGAGGTCTGCTATATGTTGATCGTTATTTCTAATTGCCAATATCCCTGCATGAATCTTTGGGTGTAGAGTTTTTACTCTACCGTCCAACATCTCCGGAAATCCCGTTATATCAGATACGTCTTGAACGCTAATACCTTTTTCTCTAAGAAATTTAGCCGTACCTCCACTAGAAATTATTTTTATGCCTACTTCTGAAAGCTTTCTTGCGAGATTGTCTAGATTGGATTTATCCCAGACACTGATTAATGCGGTCTTAATTTTACTCATTGGGTTAATATATTTTATATAGAAATTCATAATATTTAAAGGCTATAATTAGAATATCAAGGCTTATAGATATGAAAGACATTTTTCAAGACCTTTCAACTGAGAAAATAAACACGAATATAGATACCGACCGCAAGACATTTAATCAGTTAGTCGATTCCTTTATAAATGAGGAAAAAAAGCTCAATAAAGTCCTAAAAGCAAATTCAAAGAAAATTGCAAAGGCGTCGGAAATCTTCTTTCAGGCATTCTCGAAAGGATCTAAGATTTTCTTTATTGGGGCTGGAACTAGTGGGAGGCTCGGAATCCTTGAAGCTGCTGAATGTCCTCCAACTTTTGGAACCTCATCAAGTGATATTGTTGGATTGATTGCTGGTGGAAACAGGGCAGTTTTTAGAGCCGTTGAAGGGGCTGAAGACTCAAAGACAAGTTCGAAAAAGGATTTACTTACCAAAGGTTTTTCGAAAAGAGATCTTCTTGTTGGAATTTCTGCAAGTGGAAAAACTAATTATGTTCTTTCGGCAATGGATTATGCAAGCAAGATTAATGCAAAGACGATTTTTATTTCTTGTAATAAACCAAAAAAGAAGATATCGCAATTTGATTTAATACTCGAAGTTGGCCCGGAACTTGTTGCGGGTTCTACCAGATTGAAATCCGGAACTATCACTAAAAATGTACTTAATATTATTACTACTACCGCAATGATTAAAGCCGAAAAAGTATTTAAAAATATGATGGTTAATATCTCTCCAATCACAAAAAAACTTAGAGCAAGAGCTGTAAGGAATATCTCCACCATTCTTAATCTAGAGAAAGCCGAATCCTTGAAGTTGCTAGAAGGCAGCAACTGGAATATGAAGATAGCCATTATAATGTTTAAGAAAAATATTAGTTATAGCAAAGCCAGGAATTTATCTCCTAATTTGTCTTTGAAGGAATTGTTTAAAAAATAGCTATGCTAAGTAAGAAAAAAGTTTTGAAAATCATAGGCGTTAACTCTGGGACCTCTGCAGATGCACTCGACATCTCGCTGGTTAAATTTGATGGTAAATCAATTAATTTATTGTCTACTAACACGTTTGGCTATCCTACTGTATTAAAGAAAGAAATTCTCAGTTCGGGACCTAATTCAAAAATATATGATATTGAAACTCTTAGTTTAAAACTGGGTGATTTTGTCTCTAAAAAAATTAATTTATTTATAAAGAAAAATAAGATACAAACCTCAAGAATTGATGCAATTGGTTTACACGGACAAACAATTCATCATTCGCAGGATTTTAAGAAAACAATATCGATACAAATAACAGAGCCAGATTTGGTTTCTCAGAATACAGGGATAGTAACCGTTTTTGATTTTAGAAAAAAAGATATTGTTGTAGGAGGTGGAGGAGCTCCACTCATGCCAATCTTAGATTATTATCTCTTTCCGAAAATCAAACGACCTTTTATCTGTCAGAACCTTGGTGGTATTGCAAACTCAACATTGGTTGAGTCTACGCTTTTAAAATGTATTGGCTACGATTCTGGCCCCGCTAATTCTTTAATAGATAAAGTTGTCCAAATAAAATCAAAAGGAAAGATTTTTTTTGATCATAATGGTTCCATGGCAAGCAAAGGAATAGTAAGTCTGCCATTGTTTAATAAAATATTGTCCAATTCTTACTTTGATTTGTTACCCCCAAAGTCCACTGGAAATAGGGAGTTTGGAATAGAATATGCCAACGACTTGTATAATTATTCGATTAAAAAAAGGATTAAATTCAACGATTTATTAGCAACTCTTTCGCTTGCTACAGTGGAATCTATTGCAAAGTCTTATGAGGAATTTATATTTCCTTTTTCATCACCAGGGCTAGTTGTTTTATCAGGTGGAGGAGTGAGAAACAAATATATTGTATCAAAGCTTAAATCTAGACTGCCACAGCTAACTTTCGCTAAATCAGACGATTTAGGAATGCCATCCAAATATAAAGAATCAATACTATTTGCACTGTTGGCATACTTGAGATTGACCAATAAGCAAGTCGACCTTAGAAATCTTACTGGCTCAAACAAGAGAATCCTATTAGGAAAAATTTCCGCTTCGTGATATGAAAGACGATTTATCGAACCTTATAGTACCAAGAATTAATGTTAATTCAGATTTATCTTTAGAAAATACGATTGATTTGATAAAAAAGTATGATTTTGATTCCTTTATTTTATTTGCAACTGACGAAGTTATATTCAAAGAAAAAACTAGATTTTCTCTTGAAAGATTTAATTTTATAAAAAAAGAACTTCAAAAGAATTCTAGAAAGAAAATATTATTCTTTATAGATGCAGAAAATGGTTTTGGCCATCGATGTGGTGATTATAATGAGTGGAATTATATGGAATTTACTCAGATTAGTAAGGAATTGTATGATAATCAAATATCTTTTAATCTAGCCCCCGTGGTTGATGTGAACCAGTTTGACGAAAAAATCCTACGAAATAGATGCTATTCATCCAATCCATCAGAAGTTGTTACTATGGCTTCTCTTTTTATAGACTCGTCTTATTCAAACAATGTTGTTCCTTGCATTAAACATTTCCCTGGGCATGGAGCAGCGGAGGGCGATACGCATCTTGGTATTGTACGCTCTGATTTAGGCCTTGATGAGCTCAACTCCATTCATATAAAACCATTCTTTGATTTGATTGATAGAGTTGAACTAGTCATGCTTAACCATATTCACTATGAATGTTTTGATCGAAATATAGTTCCTGCATCAATGTCGAGAAATATTATAAATAATCTCTTGATAAACGAATTAGAATACAAAGGCGTTATCATATCTGACTCATTACAAATGGGGGCTTTGACAGAAAATTTTACACAAGAAGAAATAATCGAATCTTTTATTAAAAATGGGGGCGATTTAATCTTAGACCCCATTGAACCCAAACAGGCAATCGAAGTTGTCGATAAAATATTTTCTCAGTCGAATGAATTGGTCGTTAAAAAGATAAAAAAAATTAATAATTTAAAAATAAAGGCGAGAAATCTTTTAAAACAGTGAAATACTTTGATTTTTTAAAAATTTTAACAAATTTTGATTTAATCATAATAGCTTCTTATCTAATCCTAAGTTGTCTAATTGGTATTTACCTAAGAAAGCAAGCATCAAGCAGCATTGAATCATACTTTGTTTCTGGGCAGAATCTTCCTTGGTGGCTCCTAGGAACATCAATGGTTGCTACAACTCTTTCTATTGATACGCCTATAGTTGTAATTTCCTGGATAAGAGACCCCGGCATCTGGCAAAATTGGTTTTGGTGGTCGTTTCTCTTCACACATTGCTTGGTCATTTTTTTCTTTTCTAGATATTGGAGAAGGGCGGGGGTCATTACGGACAATCAAATTATTGAACTTAGATATTCGGGAAAGCCAGCTAAATATCTGCGAATATTTAAAGCTTTTTATTTCTCTACTTTCTTCAACCTAATAATTTCTGGATGGATCATCGGTGCCTTTTTGAAAATTTTTAATACCATACTTGGTTTCGATAGTACAATATTGCTAATTTTGGTAACACTTGTAGCTCTATTCTACACAACTTCGTCTGGACTAAAAGGAGTCGTTATTAATGATTTCGTGCAGTATTTTATAGCATTTGCTGGATCCATTATTCTTGCAATTATTTTGATAAATTGTTCGGCCATTGGTGGCCTAGATAATTACTTTCAACTAGTAAAATCTATAGATACTGAAAAGCTAAGAATGATTCCCTCGATTTTTAACAATGACGATTTTATGCTTTTCTTAAGTTATGCGACGGTTGTGTGGTGGTCGTCGCACAATTCAGATGGTGGAGGATATATCATACAAAGATTATGTTCTGCTAAATCTGAAAAAGACGGAGCACTTGGTACTATATGGTTTGTGGTTAATCATTACGTTCTTCGATTTGCACCTTGGCTCATAATTGGCCTGTGCACACTGATTATTTTCCCAATAAATGCTGATTATAGCCTGGATAACGAAACAATTTATCCTTTGCTCATCAGAGATTATGTGGGTAGTGGATTTAAAGGCTTTCTAATAGTAACTTTATTGGCTGCATATATGTCCACAATCAGCACCCAAATAAATTGGGGGTCGTCTTATCTCATTAATGATTTATACAGAAGATTCTATAAGAAAAATGAGTCTGAGGAACATTATGTTTATATGTCAAAACTTTTTACTATTGTGTTTCTTTTTTTGGCGCTCTTTGTTGGACTCTCAATCCACAATATTGGGGAAGCTTGGATTTTTCTATGGGGCGTAAGCTCTGGCCTTGGATTTTTTCTGATTGCCAGATGGTTTTGGTGGCGGATAAATTCATGGTCTGAAATAGCGGCTTTAATAGCATCCATTTTTTTAAGTTTAACGACCTATGTGCTTAATGAAATGAATGTAATTTCTGTTGATTTTTTTACAAAAATTATGATAATTCCACTTTCGATTTTAATTGGCTTACTCGCAACGTATGTAACTCCTCCAGAAACAAATAAAACATTAACCAAGTTTTATAATCAAATTAACCCTGATGGTTTTTGGAATTTTGATAACAAAAAGAGTTCTCATAATCTAAAAAGCATTACTGCTCCGCTAATTAGCTCCATATTTCTGGCTCTGTCGATATTGCTAATGATTTTTGGCCTTATTCAATTTGCGACTGGGAATGTGACATTAGCGATTGTCTTTCTTGTCCTTGGCTGTCTGATTTTGATTAAATTAATTAAGAGAATTAACCTGTTATGATTTACCAAACTGTTTAAACTGTAAAAGATGAGCCGCATCCGCACTGCGCTTTTGCGTTAGGATTTTCAATTCCAAAACCCGATCCACTGATTCCATCAGAAAAATTCAAAGTTCCACCGTTAAGGTGATTAAAACTAAATTTGTCAATTACAACTTTAACGTTGAGTTCCTCGAAAACTTGGTCTGAATCATTTACTTGATTGTCAAAACCCATCTCATAAGAAAAACCGGAACAACCACCTGGAACTACTCTGATTCGTAAAAATCCCTCAGTCATATCTTCTTGCTTGAGAAGTCTTCCGATTTCCCCGGCTGCTTTTTCGCTAATGTTAAACATTAGTATTTAGTGTAAATAAAACCAACGGAATTCGCAATTATCTTTTGTTTATAGATATATGCTGTATATTACTCGATAAATGAATATGATGAGATTAATATACGATGATACTCAAAATTCATCCGATTTGTTCTATAAAACCTCGTTTAAAGTACCTGATCCAGTAATATTTTTTGAGTATAAAAACAAAACATATCTGGTGTTAAATGATTTAGAATTTGCAAGAGGCATAAAAGAGGCAGATGTTGATGAGATTTTATCTTCAAGGGAAATTTCACAAACTATAAGAAGTAGTGAAATAATAAAAATCATTAATTACATATTAGATAAGTTTAAAGTTAAAGAACTACAAGTACCCTATAATTTTCCTTCTTTTCTTTTTAAAGGACTACTAAGTAAGAAAATTAAGATTTCTCCCTCGGAATCGCCAATCTTTTTCAATTCCAGAACTATCAAAACAGCAACTGAGATTAAGTCGATTTCTAAAGTTATGCGATCTACGGAATCGGTTATGAAATTAGTAATTGGTAAGATACAAACCGCAAAGTCACGAAACAAAAATCTGTACAATAATGGAAAAATTTTAAGCTCAGAATTTTTAAGAAGATTCTGCCAAAAAGAATTGTTGTCTTTAGGCCTTGAGTGTCCGGATTGTATTATCTCATCTGGCAAACACTCATCTTTACCTCACCATCAAGGATCTGGCCCTATTAAAGAGAACCAACCCATAGTTGTAGATATTTTTCCAAAGGATATGGACACAGGATATTTTGGAGATATGACAAGGACGGTAGTTAAAGGGCATCCGAGCGATGAGTTGAAGAATATGTACAATGCAGTCTTGAAAGCTCAAAAGCTTGGGCTTTCTCTAGTTAAATCCGGTATTAAAAGCGGCACTGTTCATAATAAAATTTTTAATTTTTTTCAAGAGCGTGGATTTGATACAAACTATAAAGGGATCCACCCCGAAGGCTTTATTCATTCGACTGGACATGGGTTAGGATTGGATATCCATGAGCCTCCGAGGGTCTCTAAGAGTAATGAAGTTCTACGAAAGAATCATGTTATAACCGTTGAGCCAGGACTCTATTACAAAAAAATTGGTGGAGTTAGGATAGAGGATACGATATTGGTGACTAAAGATGGTTACAAAAATCTAACAAGATTCCCAAAATTTCTAAGGATTTAACAAATTGAAAGAAAAATTTATAGAGCTAGTTCGTATTACAAAAAAATTAAGAAGTGAAGAAGGGTGCCCCTGGGATAGAGAGCAAACTCTTGAATCGTTAAGGTCTCACATAGTCGAAGAATCCTATGAGGTCATAGAAGCTATAGATTTAAAGGATTACAACAACCTAAAAGAGGAGCTCGGAGATCTTTTGTTGCAAATATTGCTCATCTCGAATATTGCGGAAGAACAGAACTTATTTAGTTTGGAGGATGTAATTGGTACTCATTCAAGAAAATTAATCAGGAGACATCCTCATGTCTTTGGTGAAAGGGTTGCCAAAAATGCAGATGAGGCAAAAAAGATATGGAATGAAGAGAAAGTAAACGAAAAAAATAACGAAAAGGATAGATCCTCAAAATCATTTCCCTCGCTAATTCGAGCGGTAGACATATCAAACAATTATTCTAAGTTGGACCTCGATTGGGAATCTTCGGAGGAACTCTTAGAAGTCCTTTTTAGTGAAATTAAGGAGTATCAGGAGGCTATTAAAAAAAAGAATCGATTACTAGCTGAGGAAGAAATTGGCGACATCCTCTTTACCGTTGCAAATCTTTGCAGAAAAGAAAAGATTAATCCTGAAATTGCTTTAAATAAGAGCTCGGACAAATTTCTAAAAAGAGCCAAGATATTTATAAATTTAAAAAAAAATATTAATAATCTGTCCGATGAAGAAATTTGGAAAAAAGCCAAGCTACTTGCTAAGGAATCTTCTTAATAAAGTAAATCCATCCCGAATTTCTAAGTCCGATTTTGTGGCAGCTTGTTCATCAAAGCAACTCTGGTTATGGTTCTTAATTGATTTTCTTGAATCATATATCATAAAAGGTACATATTCATAACTATGAGTTCTTAACTCTATTGGTGTTGGATGATCAGATACTATACAAAGTTTAAACTCATCAAACTTTTTATTTAGACCTGAAACCAAAGGGGCAATGACTTTTCTATCTAAATCCTCGATAGCCTGAACTTTTTTATTAAAATCTCCTTCGTGACCTGTTTCATCTGGTGCCTCAATATGAATCATGCTAAAGTCATGTTTGTTCAAACTATTTAACACCGCTTTTACCTTACCATTATAGTTTGTATCCAAATATCCCGTTGCCCCCTCGACGTTTACGATTTCTAAGCCGGCACATTTTCCGATTCCTTTTACCAAGTCGACGGCTGAAATTATTGATCCCGAGACTCCGTTGATTGATTGAAAATCCGGCAGAGTGGTTTTCTTACCTTGTCCCCAAAGCCAAATACCATTACATGGCAAATTTTCATATTCATTATTTAATTCTTTAAATTTTTTAATTTTTTGTTTTGCCATATTCATTAATTGATTAAGTTTCTCCGAACCCTGTCCACTCGGGACAAAATTACCTATGTGTTTTTGTGAAATGTCATGTGGTGGAATAGTAACTGGGGACACATCCCCATTTTTCCATACGAGTATGTGTCTGTAACTTACTCCCTGAAAAAGTGTAAAGTTGTCATCATCTAATTCCTCTTTTAAGAACTTTATCAATATATTAGCAATTGAGTTCTGTATATGCCCCGCAGAGTAATCGTCCATTATCTCTTTATCATTGGCCATGCTGGTACGTATAAGGTTGCATCTATAAGTCACATCATTTTCATTTAAATCTATACCTATGCTTGCGGCCTCTAGCGGCGATCTTCCTGTATAAAAATCTTCTGGATTATAGCCCAATATGCTGAGATTTCCTACATCACTTCCAGATTTTAATCCTTCAGGTATGTGATTTACCGTTCCGATAATTGAATCTTTTACCAGATTGTCGATAGATTTCGTATCAGCAAATTCCAACGGAGTTTTGTTATCTAGTTCTCTTATTGGCCTATCAGGCATTCCATCTGCCTGTACTAAGATGTATTTCAAACTATTCCTCGCTCTTTTGATTGACTGTGAACAATTCTCTTTAATTGAGTTTCTGCATGATAAGAACTTCTTACCATGGGACCGCATTCTACCGATTTTATATTAGATTTGCTTTTAGTATAGACTCCAATCTCTTTAAATTCCGATAGACTGTAAAATTTAGTTACATTAATGTGTTCTTTGGTAGGTTGTAAATATTGCCCTATGGTTATCAAATCACACCCAACATTATCGAGGTCATCGATTAACTTTCGTACTTCACTTTCGTCTTCTCCAAGACCAACCATAAACCCTGACTTTGTAATGATATGAGAATTATCCTTGAAATATTTTAATAAGTTCATTGATCTGTCATAATTTGCTTGCGGTCTTACGGATCGCTTCCTTTTCGTCCCGGTATTTTGATTAAGAGAGTATAGACGTTCAACTGTTTCTACATTATGGTTCAGTACATCAGGTTGTGCAGCGATAATCATATCAAAGGCTCTTTTATCTCCAAGAAAATCAGGAATTAATACTTCAATTTCAATCCCTAGGTGCAGATTTCTTATCTCTTTTATAGAGTCAGAAAAAATCTGAGCACTTTCTATGTTTTTATCGTCTCTATTAACTGACGTTAATACAACATGATTGATAAGATTGTTATTTTTTCTTAAATCCGAAATTCCCCTAGCTAATCTCTTGGGCTCGAGATGGTCAATGATACCACCATTGCCAGTTTTAATGGCGCAGAAACCACAACTTCTTGTACAGACGTTACCCAGAATCATAAACGTTAATGTTCCTAATTTCCAACATTCTCCGAGATTTGGACATTTTGCCTCTTCGCAAACTGTATGTAGTTTATTCTTTAATACGAGCTTCTTGAGATTCGTAAAATTGTTACCAATTGGTATTGCACTTTTTATCCAAGGCGGTTTTCTAATCAATTTTTTATTTGGCCTCTTTGGAAGTGGAAACTTGTCCCAAGGCATTAATTTTTTTCTGAAGTTCATTAATTTTTAGGCTTTTTGATATCAAACTTACTCCCATCGTTATTAAACAAATTAGTACACCTAATAAAAAAGCAATTATGAGTAACCAATAATTACTCAAAGGCTGATTCTCAAATGAGAATATTTTAATGTCGTAGGTGATGAAGAACTCATTTAAAATGACTTCTTGGTTCTGGAAAATAAACACTACTCCCAACAAAAACAAAGTAGATATCAACACGGTTTTAATCATAATGAGTTGATTCTAACATATTTAAAAATCTGGGCTATAAAGATAATAAAGTTTTTTTATAAACCTTACTCCTAAATCCTCGCTATCTAGTTCGGGTAATATTCTGTCAAAGAATTTTCTTTTTCTTTTCGGAAAATATTCTAATTCTAAATCGTATAGTTCTATCTTCTTTTCAATATATTCCTTAGCAGACTCTAAACCGCCTATTCCATCAATGAGTTTAAGCTTTAAAGCCTGATTGCCGGAAAAAATTCTTCCATCGGATATATTTTTTATTTCTCTATCGGTTAAGCCCCTTCTTTCTTGGACTACCAATTGAAACTGACCATGAACATCTTTAAGTAGCGCATTAAGAAGCTTCCTTTCGTCGTCACGAAGCTTCTTAGTAGGATTTCCCATGTCTTTTAGTCTGCCAGATTTGATAATCTCGACATCGAGCTTTAAAAATTTCATTAACTCTGAGATATCATAGTACTGGCTAATAACGCCTATGCTTCCAGTTATAGATCCAGAATTTGCGAAGATATAAGACGATCCACAAGCTACCAAATAACCACCTGAAGCGCCAACATCTACAATGCTTGATACAACAGGTATTGATTTGTTTAAATCAACTAAAGAGCTATAAATTTCTTGAGAAGACCCAACAGTCCCACCGGGAGAGTTGATGCGGACAATCATCCCCTTGATTGCTTCGTTATCTTTAATTTTCCGTATGCTATCTAGATATTTTTTAGGATTCTTGATAATGCCATTAACTTCTAATACCGCAATCTTGTCGGTCGGATTGACTGTAACAAATGCGCTATAAACAAATAGTGCTAGTACGGCCACGATAACTAAGTTTTTTAAGCTAAAATATTTCATATTATTCATTAAGCAACACCCTATCGATTGTTTGCTTGATAAGCCAAGGAGGAGTTGATGCCCCGGCACTGATTCCAACAACCTTATCTTGCAGATTAAGGCTTAATTCATTTATCTCTTCAAATGTTTCTATTTGATATGTAGATGAATTTACTTGTTTGCACAACTCGGCTATCTCTTTAGTGTTCGAACTATTTTTTCCTCCAATAACGAACATTACGTCAACGTCTTTTGCTATCTCTTTTGATTCTATTTGTTTGTTATGGATATCATCACATAAAGTGTCGATAACTTTAATTTCATAGTTTTCGAAAGTCTTCAGTGTTTTTACGACATCCCAAAAGGTTTCTATTGGGATGGTTGTTTGGGCAACTATTCCTATCTTCTTAGATTTTAGGGCACTTTTCTCTAATTCGTCTTTGTTTTTAACTACTAAGTAATTATTGTCGGCATAACTTCTGGCCCCAATTATCTCAGGATGACTTTCATTGCCAACAATTACGACAAAATAATTATTATCGGACAACGATCTCACAGCAAATTGTAATTTTTTTACTATAGGGCAGGTCATATCTACGATGTTCAAGGAAGATTCTTGTAAATTTTCTTCTTCATAATAAGGAATGCCGTGCGCCCTAATAATTACGGTCCCTTTCTCGTTTTTTGTAATTTTATTAATTACGGACAAGCCTTTCTTCTTGAGGATGTCAACTGTCTGAGGATTATGTATTAAAGGACCAAATGATTTAACATCGACATCCTTGTTTCCATCAAGAATATCTTCGGCGCTTGAAACAGCCTTCTCTACACCGAAACACACACCGGCACTATCTGCAATGATTAATTTCTTAGGCATCTTTCACTACCAGTTTTATCCTCCCAATAACGTCATCAATACTTAAAGTGGATGTATCTATTATGATAGCATCATTTGCTGGATGTAGGGGGCATACACTGCGTGTCATATCTAATCTATCTCTTTCTGTTATTTCTTCCAAAACTTTTTCTTGATTCATCTTAATCTCAAGTATTTCTTGTAATTGTAACGTCCTCCTGTGCGCTCTTACTGTTGGGTCAGCATCTAAATAGAATTTATATTTTGCATCTGGAAATACATATGTACCCATATCTCGTCCTTCAGCAACGTAATTCTTATTTTTAACTAATCTTCTTTGCATCTCTCTCAGAACTCCCCTTACGGTTTCATTTACGGCAAATTGAGAAGCTAGAGTAGATATTTCATTTGTTCTAATGTCATCTGTTACATCATCCTCATTTATAAAAACTTTGTCTTTTCCACCCTCTTTAACAAATCTTACATGAAAATCAATCAAGAGTTTTTTAAACTTTTTGTCGTCCTCTGTTTTAATTCCATGTAAATCCGCAAAAAGAGCCAAGGCCCTATACATAGCACCGGAGTCTAAATAATAAAAACCCAAGAACTCTGAAATTATTTTTGCTATAGTTCCTTTCCCCACCCCTGATGGCCCATCTATGGTTATAATCGTCATTGTATGTTTTTTCTGAAGCCTTTTAATAATTTGAAGAAATTAGGAAAAGAAATTGATACGCATTCCGCATTGTTAATAACAGTTTCGCCGAGTGCCTTAGTTCCAGCTATAGCAATCATCATTGCAATTCTATGATCGTCATTGCTTTCACATGGAGCACCTTGTAGAGTTTCCTTTCCTGTAATTCTTATCTCATCGTTGATTTCTTGAATTTCACACCCGAGTTTGCTAAGTTCTGTAACGGTAGTTTTAATCCTATCAGATTCCTTAAATCTTAGCTCGCTAGCACCCGAGATTATTGATTCTCCTTCTGCTACAGAACAAGCAAGACAAAGAATGGGGATTTCATCGATTATTGCGGGAATAAAGTCTTCGGTAATTTGTATCGATTTTAACTGACTGCTCTTTACCACTACATCTCCTATTACTTCGTTATCTTTTCCGGTAGCATTTGCAATTTTAATGTTACCTCCCATCTTTTGTAAAATTTCAACAAATTTGATTCTCATGGGATTGAGACATAGATTCTTTAAAATTAATTCAGAATCTGGATTTATTAAACCAGCAACTATAAAAAATGCGGCAGACGAAGGATCATTGGGAACATCTATGTTGCTTAATTCGATAATCGGGTCGGGGGTAATGTGTATGACCCCATTATTTATTTTTATATTGCTTGTATAGCTTGAAAGCATTATTTCCGTGTGATCTCTCGATTTCTTTTTATCTCTAAATGTTGTTTCTTTGCTAGCAGTAAGTGCAGCAAATAATATTGCTGATTTTACTTGTGCTGACCCAAGATTTAAATCAAAATCCATACCTTCAAGAGAAGCAGGAGATATATTGATAGGCAACCTCCCACTCGTGGTGGAGATTGTTGCACCCATTTCCTCTAGAGGGTTTTTCACTCTATCCATCGGCCTTCTTCTTAAGGAAATGTCACCATCGAGTTTTGATGAAAACTTTTGTCCACTTAGTATTCCAACCAAAAGTCTTGCTGTTGTACCAGAATTGCCACAATAAAGAACGTCCTGTGGAGCAGAATAATTTCTTATCCCAGTCCCTCTGACATTAATATCTCCATCAAGTTCTTCAAATTGAGCCCCCAATTTGGATAAACAGTCCATTGTTGACCGCGTATCTTGCGATATTAAGAGATTCGTAATCCTAGTAACCTCGGTATTGAAAGACGATAAGATAATAGCCCTATGGGAAATTGACTTATCAGGCGGTATGTCAATCTCACCTTTAAATAAAAAATCATTTCCCTTGATCTCGACCCTTCCCATTATGCTCCCTTGATACGTTATAATAACCTTAATTGCATACATGGAAAAATCTTTTTCAAAAATAAAAAAAGCATTATTGATAGGCATTGGTGGAGGGGCGGATATTGTCGGCACGATTCCCACCAAGATTCTTTTAAAGACTTATGGTGTAAAAAGTATTCTAGGTGGCATACCGTGGGAGAGATATTCTATTGATCCATATCCTGGACCACGTCCTTTTTCACAAATTATCAATAAGACAAAAATTAATGATAGTTTATGTTGGGCACGAAAGAATACGAAAACAAAAGATGGATTATATTTTAGTGAATCAAAAGTTGCGGACGTACTAAACGAAAAAGTTATATTAATTAATATATTCAATAGTCCGAAATCAATAGCTAATGATCTTCTTCTCTTTAGCCGGAAGAATAAGATTGATTTAATTATTGGTATTGATGTAGGAGGAGATATTTTGGCTACTGGTAACGAACCTGGACTAGCAAGTCCTTTGGCTGATTCAATAATGCTTGCCGCATTATCTCATATTAGTACGAAGATTCAGACTTTGATTGGTGTACTCGGATATGGCAGCGATGGAGAACTTAAGCCCGAAGAGATTAACAAATCATTGTCTATTATTTCTGAAAAACGAGGTCTTTTAACTTCGAGTGGAATCAATCAAGAATCTTATTTGCTTATGAAGAAGATAATCAAGAGAGTTGAAACTGATGCAAGCCGCATCCCTCTTCTTGCTTTCGAAGGAGTTCGAGGTCCTCATAGTATACGCAGAGGCAAAATACAAATCGAGATTCACCCTATGTCTCAAATCACATTCTATTTGAATACAAAAAAACTTTTTAGGTACATATCCTTTTCCTCAAGATTGGTTTATAAATCCAAAGATATTCTAGACGCTAATGATATTCTATTGCGAAATGGTTTCAGGACCGAGCTAAATTATGAGATTCAAACTCATAATCGTTTTATTGCATTAAATAATAAAGAATGATTGGTATAACTGGAATTGAAATTATAGTAGATGCGAAAACGATTGACGCTACCTTCTCAGGAGATTTATTGTATCTGTCGGCAAGAATAAAATTAAATACCGCTGCAGGCATTGAGTATTGTACTATCATCACCTGTGCTAAAAAATTATCTATGTTGAGCAATTTGCAGATTGATAAGCTTAGCACTACTCCTAGCGTAATCCTCAAAGCTCCTACTGCTAAGTCTTCTTTAAAATCTAAAATTTTTGTTTCTGATAGTTTGTGACCTAAGCTAAACATCATAAGAGGTATGCAAGTAGTACCTAATAATTTAATTGAACTGTTAATCCCTGTATCTATCTCAATACCTGTCTTATTCAAAAGAATTGGAAGGATAACAGCATACACCAGAGGAGATTTAAGAACTTCTTTGATTTTCGTCGCTCCATTAATAACAAATATTCCTATCGTACACTGAAGAAAAAAAATTACGGTGGTAAACATTATTGCATAATCAAAAGCTCTTCCACCAAAAGCGAAAAGAACGATTGGTAATCCCAAATTAGCTGTATTGGGAAAAACGATTGGATTTAAGTAAACAGACAAATCTCTTTTTGTTGCTTTTATAATGCTAAAAGATAAAAGTATTGATATTAATACTAATATTGAGCCGACTAGTACAATTGTGGAAGTATCGTTGAACGTCACCCTTCCTTCCGTGAGAGAGGCGAAAATTAGGCATGGAGTCGAGATATACATAATAAATAGATTGATTGATTTTAAATTTACTTTTGTTATCCGACCGAATAGATAGCCAGTTAGTACGACAAGCATTACAGGAAGAATTACTTCGAATACTCTGAGCCAGAGTTCCATCAGGATGAGTTTACACAATCCTAATTGAAATATATGTTTTCTTTTGGTTATAATTGAGCTTATGTGGTTCCTTAGGACATCATCAACATGGGCTTCGTTATTGCCTAGAATTATTCTAGCATTTACTTTTATTCCTGCCGGTTGGCACAAACTTATAGACTTCCAATCGAAAGCATTAGATTGGAAACTTACTTATGGGTTTGCAACTTGGGAAACTGGAGTTGCAGTTTTTGTCGAATTCTTCGGTGGACTGGCATTGGCCCTAGGTCTTTTAACAAGGCTTGCCTCTATTGGAGTAATTGCCGTAATGTGTGTGGGAATTTGGTTTGTACATCTCGACAACGGTTATTATCCGACCTATGACACCTATGCATATCAGCTTTGCCTTATTGGATTGGCATATTCGCTGGTTTTTATTGGCGGTGGGAACCTATCTCTTGATCAAAAACTCTTCTAGACGAACTTCCTTGCTTTTGTCATCTATGATTCTAGTCTTTTTTTGATTAGTTCTACAGCAGGTTGATTAAAAGGGTTAATATTTAAATTTCTAGCCAAAAGAATTACTGTAAGTTGAAATACTAGAAAGATAGAACCCAAAGTTGGACCATCGAGTTTCTTGATTTCAAATTTGACACTGGGAATCTTTCTTTCCTTTGTTGCTTCTAATGTGGCTGCCTGTTCTAGCAAAGCTAAGCTTTCTAGTCTTTTGTTGGATTCTTGACTTTTGCGAACTGTAATAAACGTGATTGTTTTATTCTTTGGTCCATCCAAAACAAGTTGCATTTGAGAATGCTGATCCCTAGGACCTAGATAGTTGATTGGTGTAAGACCGATATTTTTTTTATTTTGTCGTTGCTTACCGAGACTTTCTCCCCAAAGTTGCATAAACCATTCCCCAAAGGAATTTAAATTATCTTTGTAGGGCATTAAAACGCTTATATCTCTTCCATCTAAATAATTATTGTAATAAAAATTTGCAAGTTTAATTACAGGGGTAAATTTTAAAGTTTTTAGTTTATCGTATGTATCTTTGGCGCCGATGAGAATTTCTTGTGAATTTATTCCTGCTAACTCGCATGGAATCATACTAGAAGGACTTAGTGCTGAAAATCTTCCACCGAGATTCTCATTAATATAAAAAGTTTGAACTTTCTTAGCTCTTGCAAACTTATGTAAAAAGGATTCCCTAGATTCTGTTATAAAGAGTACCTGCTTGTGATGATTGACTTTTTTTTCACTTATCTTTTTGAAAGTTTCTTTTACAAGATTCTTTATTTCAATTGTATCTCCCGATTTGCTGACAAAAATTAAGAAGGAATCTTTAATTTTGATTTTCTTAAAAAACTTTTCAAAACTTTCTCCATCTATATTGTTAACTATGTGTAAATTCTTTTTTGATTTTTTCGAGTAATTTGAAGCTTCAAAAATTGCTTTGGTCCCAAGGCTTGAGCCGCCCATGCCAAAAACAACAAGGTTTGAATAACGATTCTTTTTTATAAAATCTGTAGATTCTTTGTATAGACCGGGGTCCTTATAGAGTTCCTTAATTAGTTCTAGATTATCAAGTTCTTTTATTTCGGATTTTGATAGAGAACGTAATTTGCTGCGGTTTTTCGAAGTATTTTGGTACGACAATCTCCAATACTTCAAATCAAAAAACGTTTTCTTTACCATCTTACTACCGCAGATCCCCAAGCAAAGCCTGCTCCAAAAACAGAGAAAAGAATATTGTCACCCTCTTTAATTTTTGACTCATTAATGGCTTCATGAAGCGCAAGTAGTACAGAGGCGGACGATGTATTTCCGTATTTATCTATATTGACATAGCATTTATCAAGCGGCAGTTCTAATCTTTCTCTAGCGGCCTCGATAATGCGCAAATTAGCTTGATGTGGAATAAACATATCTATATCTTTTGGCTCAAGATTGGCTTTTGCAATTGCTTCGAGGGAGTTTGA
The DNA here is from genome assembly GCA_002730475.1 of Spirochaetales bacterium. The sequence continues at coordinate 20,416 of PCAG01000019.1, forward strand.
CTGAATGACTTTAACAGCTTCTTTGAAAACTTCTTTACCTTCCATCTTTAAGAACCTATACCCTAGAGGGTCCTTCGATCCTCCTCCAGGCACATAGAGCAGTTCTCCTTCGGCACCACTTGCACCAAGACAAACGGATAATATTCCTGCCTCTTCCGACTTCTCCAATACTACGGCTCCTGCGGCATCACCAAAGAGAATGCAAGTGCCTCTATCCGTGTAATCTGTAATCTTTGATATATTTTCTGCTCCCACAACTAATAGCTTTTCAACCTCTTTATTTTCGATAAGAGCTCTCGCTATTTTTAGAGCATAGATAAATCCAGAACAGCCCGCCGAAATATCAAATGCAAACACCTTCCTTGTTTTTAGTTTGTCTTGCAAAAGACAAGCCACAGAAGGTGTTATGTAATCTCCTGTTATTGTTGCAACAATTATTCCATCTATTTCTTGTGGAGATACGTTGGCATTTTTAAGTGCTTGCTCACATGCCTTGGCACACATGTCGGATGTCGTTGTATCGTCCCCAAGTATTCTTCTCTCGGAAATCCCGGTTCTTGCTTTAATCCATTCATCCGATGTATCCACAAGAGATTCAAGATCTTTGTTGGATAAAATCTTCTCCGGAATAAAAACCCCAGTTCCAGTTATTTTTGCAAAACTCAAAAAACTAACCCTTAGATATCTAAGTATTTTTCATTATATCTTCAATGTCAATTTGGAGCCCTCTTAAGCACAAGCTTAGATCTTCTATGGAATTATTCTCAAATTTAAACGACTTTAATTCGTTTTCCTCCTTGGCGAATATCAATAAGTTTGACCAGCTTTCCGAAAAGAACCTAACAAGACTACGAATTTCCTCTCTATTGGATGTTGAGATTAATGTGGATATTTCATCTATATAAATACTTCTTTTATAAAACTTGATATTGAGTTCTATAATTGGAAAATCGCTATGCATAATGGCATTAAAAGCTATTATGGGCTCCAGATTTTCTGAGAAATTTTGAAATGAACTTCTTTCTTTACAAACCACCAAATAAACTTTTCTTTCAAATTCTATGATTATTGAGCCTTCTTTGATAAAATCAAAGTTTCTCAATATTGCTGATTTCGCGGTATTAATACTTGCTTTTTTTAGCATTATTAGAGTACAATTGTAATGTTTACACTTTACGTTATCAAGGAGGGGTGTCAATGACAGCTATAGCAATTACTTTAGGAATCGTTGGATTGTACTGGATTGCCGCAACAAATTTTGGCGCGGAAGGTGGGGGAAGTGCTGAAGCAGCAGCTCCTGCTGAAAGTTCGGGTAATAGCCCAACGACTGATAATCCACCACCAGCAGGCGACGAAGCTATTACAGATGGTTCCGAATTCTCTTCTGGAAAATAGAATTTAGCCGACAAAAGATTCGAAGTGAATGTAATTTTGAAGATTCAGAATTGAGTCCGGTGCGGGTTCGTATTGAAAGCTTTCGCTGTTTATAGTTCTGGCTAATAATTTTATTCCTCCTGCTACTCTCGTTGAAGGTCTAGTGAAAAAAGAATTGGCATCAACCAAATATACATCTCCTGTTTTAAAAGCAGGGATTTCGTTCAATTTGGTATTTTCTAGAAGAAGATTTATTTCTTTAAGTGAATCATCAATTGCATAACCGCAAGGCATGATAAATATATAATTGGGTGCATACTTAATTATTTCATCAAATTGAACTACGCGAGAAGGTTCGCCTGATTTGCTAAGACCACTAATACCACCAGCGATTTCTACCATCTCCGGAACCCAATGACCCGCAGAATAAAATGGGTTCATCCACTCCATACAAAACACTCTTGGTCGATCAATTATTATTTCTGTTTTAGAGAGTATGCTATTAATTTCCGAATTAAAATTGTTTATAATCTCAAGCCCTTTTTTTTCTATCTTGAATTCTTTAGCAATTTTTCTAATTGATTCTTTGATATCTTCTATATTTTTGGGACCCACTGTAATAATTTTAGGTTTCTTCGTTAGAGAACTCAGGCTCGTTACGATCGCATCCTCCGATAATGCACAAACTTCGCATAAGTCTTGCGTAATAATATAATCGGGCTTTATTTCTTCTATTTTCTCTATCTTTAAAAAATAACTAGATTTACCAGCTTGAATATTGCGTCTTACTAATTCATCAATCTCCAAGCTGTTTAAATTTTTAGAATCAATACCGGAGAATCCAACTATCTCTTTGCTTCGGATTGTTTCAGGAAAATCACATTCATGACTAATCCCAACTATATGGTCCTCTAGACCAAGTTCGCATAATATTTCTGTAACACTCGGTAATAAAGATACTATGTTCATATATTAACTATATACAATGTAGCTTTAGATGCTGAATGTCGTTAGCATGTGCCTATATATTGGCTTTAAGGCCAAAGAATATTGCCCTGCCAGGAGAGTCAAAGTTTAATATCTGTTGGTGATTATCATTAAAGATATTGTTGATTCTCAAGAATGGTTTAATCTCGTATAAATTCTTCTCGTCTGTCATTAGATTATAATCGGCATATAAGTTGAATATCCAAAAAAATTCGTTTGAATCTCTATCTGTATAACTTTCGTAATCCCATCTTTGACCGGTATAAGTGCCATCAAAATTGATGCTAAATAAATCATTTATCTTGCTAATTGTGAAACCTCCACTGTGTTTGGGTCTTCTAAGCATGGGCTCACCATTAGTCCAGTTGGAACTCCCGCCTAGATTTTCAGTCTTTCTGGCCTCTGTCAAAAGTCGAGTATACCAAAGTTTAGTCCTTACACCTCTAGGTAAAAAAACATTGGAGAACACTTCCAAACCTTTACTTTGTGCCTCCTGAATATTTTTGTAATTATTTGACGACCCAGACCCTTTATAAGCTATCAAATCATATATTAAGGTTCTAAAATAAGTTCCACTTACGGATATATTTTGGTTAATCTTTTTATCAAATCCAATTTCGTAAGCTTTGTTTTTTTCAGGTTTTAGCCCAGGCGTATCATATGATTCGTATATTCCAGCGTACTTAATTCCTTCGCTATACCCCCCTCTTAATCTTAAATTCAGTTTGAATATATTCTTTGAAACGAATATAGATGGGACAACTGTACTACCATGCGTTTCGTGCTTTTCTTTTCTTATTCCGGGATTAATAAATAATTCATACGGTGTTTCTAAGACAACGTTTGAGTAATAAGATTGAGTGATGTCCTTGTGTCCATAATATGCCCCTCCGAATCTATTATAATCACTGGTTTCCTTGATTCTTCTATATCCAAATAGAGATTTAACAAAAAATGGACCAACATCACCACTTGTTTTCATATAGTAATCAAAACCTTTTCGTGTTTCCCACCAATTCTGATCGGGTACCGACTCGGTCCAAAGGTGTTTATGCCAATATGTATAGATTCCACTAAGGGTTAAAGATTTGATGATGTCATATTCAGTTTTTATGCTTCTTCTATTCGTATGCACTCTTTCTTTCTGTGTATTATATAAACCCCCCGCCAAAACTCCTGATGAATTTGTAGGATATCGAAATCTTCTCTTCATGTTAGCCATATTTGCAATTATTCTTATTTTTTCGTCATCAGTGTATAGGGATATGCCACCATTCAGATTTCTATTGTCGTAATTGTTTTGTACAAGCATGTGCCCATTATTATCAATTCTTTCGAACCCAACCGAATATCCGATATTGTTATTAGCGGGGCCAGATATTGCTATTGATTGCTCGTTAATCAAGTAAGTTCCACCATTGCTTTGATCTTTTCGTTTTGGTTCTTGTCCAAAACCTATTCCAGAATTAAGACTAATATTTGTTTGTTCGGTCGCTTTTTTTGTAGTTATGTTGACCACTAAGCCCATTGCGCCTGCTCCGTAAAGGACTGTTTGTGGTCCTTTTAAAATCTCAATCTTTTCAATATTATTTGTAGTTAAATTGGAGAAATCAAAAACCCCACCAATGTCATTAACTATAACCCCATCAATTAACACTAAATTATGATCACTTTCGCTACCTCTCGAAAAAATGCTTACCTTTCCTCCGCGTGCGCCACTTTGAAATACAGCCAACCCAGGAATTTGTCTTAATAACTGTTGGACATCTGTAGCACCGGAAAGCGCAATATCATCCTCTGTAATGATTGTTCCAGAGCCCCCATACTCGGAAAGGA
>PCAG01000020.1 GCA_002730475.1 Spirochaetales bacterium
ACATGACGCTGAGCCGGCTCGTCAAATGTTGAGCTTACAACCTCTCCTTTTACAGATCTTTCCATGTCGGTAACCTCTTCTGGTCGTTCATCTATTAGTAAGACGAAAAGAGACACATCCGGATTGTTGTCGGTTATTGCTTTAGCAATTTTTTGGAGCAACACTGTCTTGCCAGTTCTTGGAGGTGCTACTAGCAGCGCTCTCTGACCCTTTCCAATGGGTACAAACATATCAATTATTCTTGTCGAGTATTCTTCGGACTCACTTTCCATCTTTAATCGTGAATTTGGATGCAGAGGAACTCTGTTCGTAAAACTTATTCTCTCTCTGCAATAATCTGGATCAGTAAAATTCACTGACTCAATTTTTAATAGTGCCAGATTCTTCTCTCCTTCCCTAGGGAGCCTTACAGACCCTCCTATTGTGTCCCCAGATTTTAAATTAAAAGATCTAACTTGGGATTTCGAAACATAAATATCATCTGGACCGGGAAGGTAGCTGTATTTTGGGGATCGTAGGAAACCATAGCCTTCAGATAAGATTTCCAATACTCCCTCAGCGTATATTTCACCCTCATTTTCAGCCTGAGATTTTAAAACTGCATATATCATATCTTGCCGAGTCATTCTCCCAGCGTCTTCTATGTTCAGCTCCGTTGCCATTTTTTGAAGTTCTGCAGGCTTAATTTCGCGAAGCTTGTTGAGGTTGACGAGACTGGAAAGCGATGACTTTCCCCCTGCTACTTCAGATTTTTTACCATTACTTTTCTTTTTCATAATAACCTTGGGATTGAAAGATATTGGAATAACACTACGATTCTAATGGATTGCAGTATCAATATTTATAATTCTTTATTTCATAAAAGTCAATAAATTTAATTGAGTTCAATTATTGTTTAAGATAAAATTTATTTATTACAGGTGGGTTATGTCTGGACATTCTAAATGGCATTCGATAAAGCATAAAAAGGCTGCTACTGACGCAAAGCGGGGAAAGATTTTTACGAAATTGATAAGGGAAATAACTATAGCCGCTCGTGATGGTGGTGGAGATTCGGATACGAACCCTCGACTAAGATTAGCTCTTACTAACGCAAAAAGTGAAAATATGCCAAAGGACACAATCGAAAGGGCTGTTAAAAAGGGTACCGGAGAGTTGGAAAGTGAGTCTTTGCTAGAAACAATTTACGAAGGTTATGGTCCAGGTGGTGGCGCTGTCTTGGTTGAGGTTCTAACTGACAATAAGAATAGAACAGTATCTGAGATCAGAAGAGCGTTTGCCAAGTTTGGGGGTAATTTAGGTGAATCCGGGTGCGTGTCCTGGATTTTTAAGAAAAAAGGAAGAATAGAGATTGTATCCGAAAATACCGATGAAGATATTTTAATTGATACGGCTTTGAATCTTGGTGCAGAAGATGTAGTTGACGAAAAAGGTTTCTATTCGGTTCTAACTTTACTTGATGGTTTTGAGGATATTAGAAAAGGTTTAGAATCCGAAGGTTTTACAATTTCTAACTCTGAAATTTCTATGATTCCAAGCAATTCAATAAAGATTGAGGGCAAGTCAGCCGAACACATGCTGAAAATGCTTGAAATGTTAGAGGATTGCGATGATGTGCAAAATGTTTATTCGAACTTCGATATAGATGATTCACTAATTGAGGCGTTTGCTTAAGTGTTAACCCAAGTACGAAGCCATCTTGAAAAATCCGGGAAAAATTCTATGTCAGATTTTTTATCTTTAGCTGGAGTACTATAAAACATAGTCATTCCAAATTCTCTTAAGGCAAAACTTATATCTCTCTTACGTGCGGGTAGTGATATATATCCTCTTTTGCATTGTATCCCAAACCAAATTCTTTGCCTGTTCTTTTTGTTATATAAACCAAAAACGATATCGGCCGTCCCTTTACTCCCTCGACTTTCTACTGAGTAAAATTTTAACTCCTTGTATTGAGATAATATTTCCTGAACTAGACTATTGGTTTTTTTTTCAAAGAGATAGCCTTTTCTGTACTGTCCCATCAACTCCCCGATATGCTTATTATCTTAAATAAGACAAAAACAATCATCTATGATATTTTATACTATAATCATATTTAAACCTTTATGGAAATTATTCTAGTTCGACATGGTGAAACAGATTGGAACAAAAATAAGAGATGCCAAGGTATTTCAGATATTGACTTGAATGAAACCGGCTTACAGCAAGCAGAAAAATTAAAGAACTATTTTTATTCTAAAAAAATTGATGCTATGTTTACAAGTAATCTCAAAAGAGCAAAACAAACGGCAGATATAATCAATTTTGACAATAGATTTGCTTTATACTACTCAGAAGAGTTGAGAGAAATGGATCAAGGAGATTTTGAAGGAGTACGTTTCGACGTTTTAAACGAAAAATATCTGCCAGAATTAACACAATGGAGAAAAACCCCTGGTACTTTTAGAATTCCTAATGGGGAAACCTTGGGTGAAGTTCAAGATAGAATTGTTGTATTCATGAACGACATAGTTAGAAAACATTCGAACCTTTCGCGCGTTGTAATTGTGAGCCACAATTTAATCTTATCATCATTTTTGTGTTCTGTTTCAAATAAAAATCTCAAACATTTTACTAATTTCACCCTTAAAGCGGCATCGATATCAACTATTAATTATTCTGAAGATATTTTCTCTGTAAAAACAAAAAATTCTACTGAACACTTAAAATAGGTATGATTCAAAAAAAAATTCTCGAAAAAATAGAAAATTGCTTAATTGAAAATGAAGAATTTTCAAAACTAGATTTTTCTAAATTATCTTTATCCATACCAAAAAATATTTCACACGGTGATTTTTCGACCAATTTTGCTTTGATAATTTCCTCGGAATTAAAAACAAATCCAAACGAATTAGCAAACAAAATGACATCCGCATTATTGGCCAAAAAAGATACTTTCTTTAAAAGTGTCAATGTCGTCGAACCAGGATTTGTTAATTTCCAAATTGCAGATCAAGTTTATCAAGACTATTTAAAAGAAATAAATAACCATGGTAATCGGTTTGGTTCATCAAAAAAGAAACAGAAAAAAGTCTTAATAGAATTTGTTTCTGCGAATCCAACCGGCCCTCTTCATCTAGGGCACTTAAGAAATGCGGCTGTCGGTGATTCTATATCGCGAATCCTTTTGTTTGCCGGCTACGACGTTGTTAACGAATATTATCTAAATGACTATGGAAGTCAGATTGAACTTTTGGGTGAATCATTACAATCCCGTGTACATGAAATTCTTAGTATTAAAAAAGAGATACCGGAAGGTGGTTACAAAGGAGAATATTTGATTGATTTAGCAAAAAATCTAACTTCAAAAGAAGATAGAGATTTTCTATTAAAATCCAATACCGAATATTTTTCTAATTTTGCTACCGCTTATCTTATCGAAGAAATCAAGAAAGATCTTGGATTACTGAACATATCTTTCGACTCTTGGTTCTCGGAAAAGAAAGATATTCATACTTCTAAGTATCTAAATGAGATTCAAGATACTTTAGATTTAAAAAAAGGAGTATATACAAAGGATAATGCTGAATGGATTAGGACATCCAAGTTTGGCGACAACAATGATTGGGTAATTAAGAAATCTGATGGAAGTTCTACGTATTTTATGAATGATATTGCCTATCACCAAACTAAGTTTAAGAGAGGATTTGATTTAATTATAAATATTTGGGGTGCGGACCACCATAGTCATATTTCACGATTAAAAGCATCTATGAATTTATTATCTAATGATACGAGCAAAATGATATTTATTTTAATACAGTTCGTTAGACTCGTTAGAAACGATGAAGATGTTTCGATGTCTAAAAGATCTGGCACATATACTACAGTCAGAGATTTACTCAGCGAATTTAATAAAGATTTAGTTAGATTCTTAATGATAAGCAGAAGCTCCGATACTCATTTTGATTTTGATCTTGATAAATGCAGGGAAGACTCTGAAGAAAATCCAGTTTTTTATATTCAATACGCGAACGCCAGAATCAATAGCGTACTTCAAAAGAGCCCTTTAAAGAACTTGAATTACAAGAATCTTTCTACGCTTAATGAGGAAAAAGAGATAGCTCTAATAAAAAGATTATTAAATTTCCCAGATATTGTTAACGAGGCGGCCGACAATTTTGCGCCCCACAAAGTTGCCTTTTATCTACAGGGCCTTGCCTCTGAATTCCATGCATATTACAAATCCACCAAGATTCTTGTGGAAGACGATACGGTTGTGAACGGCAGACTTGTCCTTCTCTCATCAATCAAGATAGTTCTTATGAATGGATTAAATTTGCTTGGAGTATCTTCACCGGATAAAATGTAATGGATTTATGAACATCTCGGATTTTTTACAACCACATATAATTTTTTTATCTATATTGGCCAGCTTGGTCCTCTATAAATTCATCGTATTTATTTCTAGGAGTAGTAGTCCCGGACAATTTGACGAAGTGGTTCGTAGAGCCACTAAAAATCCTGAGGGATATACAGACAAGACGATGATTTCAAACACATTTAAAGAATGGTGGGCATTTGTTATTTCTCCTGTCGAAGAAATGTTAATTAAATCCAAAATAGGACCTAATGTCCTAACATCCATCTCCTTTCTCGTTTCATTCCTAACTGCATATTTGTATGCAAATGGTTTGATTATGATAGCCTCAATATTTGTTTTGTCCGGATCAAGCTTCGATATATTAGATGGGCGAGTTGCAAGAATGACCAATCAAGTATCATCAAAAGGTGCTTTTCTTGATAGTGTTTTGGACAGATTGTCCGAAATAGTAATTATGTTCGGACTGTTTGCGTACTTCTTTCCAGCCTATTTTTGTTATGTTGTCTTTTTAACAATTTGTTTCAGTTTGACTGTAAGCTATGTAAAATCTATCGCAGCAAATCTTGGCATTGATTCCAATACCGGAATGATGCAAAGGCCCGAACGAGTTGTATTTCTTGGCATCGGCGGACTTGCTAGTGGTATTTGCGAGTATTATCAAATTCAATTCTTTGGAATTGAAGATTTTTTATTGATGTTAACCATCAGCGTGATAGCTGTATTTTCTTTAATTAGTACCATACAGAGAATATTAATAAGTATTAAAAACTAAATTATTTTGTACTTTCTTTAATCCTGGAGGCTTTTTTAGATAGTCCTCTCATATAATACAATTTGGCCCTTCTGATTTTCCCTTTCTTTTTGATTTCTATTCTGGCTATTTGTTTTGAATGCAAAGGGAATATTCTCTCAGTTCCTATGCCATAGGAGATTTTTCTGACGGTGAAAGTTTCTCGAATACTTGATCCGCTTCGAGCAATCACTATGCCCTCAAAGATTTGTATCCTCTCTTTTTCACCTTCTTTGATTTTATAGTGCACTAATACTGTATCGCCAGCCTTGAAGGACGGTATCTCTTTTAAACTTTCTTTCTCAATATTGTCTATGATGCCCATATCGCTACACCTAAAAATTACAACCAAAAAGCCTATCCAAGACAATAGCAACCGCACTTCTTACGGATAAATGATTATATTGATGATAACTACCAACAGGTTTGACAATATAATCTGCGCTATCTAGCACTTCTTTGGTTAATCCCCAACCGGTACCAAAAAGAAATAAAAACGGACCGCTATCTGCTTTTATAACATCTCTCAGTTGAGAATAATTTATCATATTATGCATAATTCTTGCATCTGTTGCAACTATCTTTGGCCTTTTTTTATGAGTTAATTTTATTGACCTTATTGCCTCATTTATATTTTTTTTGATTTCTATAAGTTCCATAGCATTATGTTTAGAGTTTTTGTTCCGTTTATTTTGATTGTTATCCCAGTAATTCAAAACACTTTCAGCGAGGGCTCTCTGCTCTTTTACAGGATGAGTAATAAAGTATTTTTGAATCCCATAAGTTTTACAGGACCTAGCGATATCCTGGATATCTAGATTTGTTAATGAGGTTTTAATTACTTCGCCGTTTATATTGTTAATTGGATGATGTACTAGTGCAAGATAAAGATTTGATTTGATTCCTTGAGCCTTAATTTCTTTTAATTTTTCTCTTTCTGTAATATCTAAATGGGCGTCCTCCAACAAATCTTCTCTCTTCTTGAGAGTCTCAATAAGAGATGAATCTCTATTGAATTTCTTAATTCTCGTATGATTTCCTGAAATTAACACCTTAGGAACTTTCTTTTTTTTAAACACAGCTGGTCTTGTATATACAGGATTTTTTAATAACGAATTTTGAAAAGTATCTTTCTTGACCGATTCTTTCTTCCCTACCACGCCATCAACCATTCTACTAACTGAATCAATGACTGTTAAAGCTGCAATCTCTCCACCCGACATAACATAGTCACCTACTGATAATTCAATATCTGCATAATTGTCTATTAATCTTTGATCAAACCCCTCGTACCTTCCACAAACAAGTGTAAGATTCTTAGCCTTTGCTAGACGACTTACTAATTTGTTGTTTAGCGGTTGACCCTTAGGGGTTAAAAATACAATCAAAGTTTTAGGATTGTTTCTTTTGATTGTATCAATTGCTCTCAATGCTTTATCGTAAGCTATAATCATTCCTGAGCTTCCACCATATTGACCATCATCAAGTCTTTCGTTATTTTTTAAAAAATCACTATAGCTGTATAAATTCACCGTAACTTTATTCGTTTTTATAGCTTTTGAGAGAATTCCATATTTAAGAGGAGTTCGAAATATTTCTCTAAAAACCGCAAGGACATTAAAAATCATAAAGAAGCTATTTCCTCCAAGTTTTTAATAACTAAAAATTTATTATCTATATTAACACTGATGATAAACGAGTTACTAAATGGTACCAAATAAGTTGTCTGATTATTGAGAACTTCCAATAAAGCTCCAGACTTAGACTCTAAAACCCTGGTTATTTGACCAAAGCATTGATTCTGTTCCGAAAGGACGCTACAACCAATTAGATCTTTATTGTAAAATTCATTTTTTTCTGATACAGGCATATACTCTTATTATATTACCCACAAAAAAGAAAGGATATTCCTAAGCCTATTCGATAATTTCTAAAACCGCTCTTCTTTTTTCTTTAGCGGCAGCAGCGCCCAAAAGAACCCTTATAGCTTTTGCCGTCTTGCCCTGTTTTCCGATGATTTTACCTAAGTCTTCTTGGGCAACTTTTAATTCGTAAACAGTAGTAGAATCTCCAGATACTTCTTGAATTTCGACTTCCTCTGGCTTATCAACAAGCGAGCTAGCAATTAATTTGATTAGTTCTGAAACCTTATCCATCGTTAACCTCTGTAACTACGATTATACAATAATTGAAAAAAATTAGCTTGAGTTTTTTATGGACTTATTATTGGTAATTATTAAGCATTTTCGTCTTCATTGTCTTCTTTTGGAGCCTCTTCAGCTTTAGTCTCTTCTTTTGGAGCCTCTTCAGCTTTAGTCTCTTCTTTTGGAGCCTCTTCAGCTTTAG
>PCAG01000021.1 GCA_002730475.1 Spirochaetales bacterium
GGCCATAACGTTGGTTAAAGTTATACTATTTTTCTGCTCTTTTCAATACTAAACATCGGGCGGTTCATATTTCCCTTCTGGTCTCAAATGTCATTTTCTTTGACCTAACCATCGTGCCCACTTGATTCGGTGGGGGGGTCAACTCTGAAACTACTCCTGATGTTGTTTGAATTTTCTAAATAATCATTAGAAATTAAATGTTCTATTATGAATTTTATACTCTTATCACCATTTTGATAGACAAACTGTGATGAAATATCCTTTACAGTGATGCTATTCTTAAATATTTTTCTTAAATCTGCGGAGTCTAGTTTTAAATTTGTCATTTAGTTGTTAACCCTTGTCGTCTAATTCAACCTTGTTTTTTGGATAAATTAAAAGAACTCAGTGCAATCTCTATCTTACTATAATGGATGATAATTTGTAGATAGAATTATTCATGGCTTTATATTAACTTCGGCATCAATAAAAATAATAAGATTAAAACCTAAAGAAAATGAATAGAAATATATTATTAGTTGAACCAGGATTTAAAACAAAATTCCCGCCAATGGGACTTATGAAGATTTCATCTTATCATAAATTATTAAATGATAATGTAACGTTTGTAAAAGGGATTAGCAGCTCAATAGCATATCAAAATTTTTGGGACAGAATTTATATCTCATCTGTATTTACCTATAATTGGAAGTCAACGGTCGATTCTATAAACTATTATAAAACTGTTGTAAAAGGCGACTCTGAAAGAATATTTGTTGGTGGAATTTTAGCAACACTCATGCCAAAAGAATTGTGGGAAGAGACTGGTATTGTACCCATAACTGGTCTATTAGATTCACCTGGTTCATTGCGAGAAAACAACAACATTATTGTAGATAAACTATTGCCTGATTATGAGCTTTTTAATGATTTTGATAATAATTATTCATTATTAGATGACAGTTATTTTGGATACTCAACAAGGGGATGTGTTAGAGATTGCTCTTTTTGTGCAGTCACTACACTTGAGCCAGAATTTGAGGATTATACTGGTATAAAACCTTATATAAATGGAATTATTGAAAAATATGGGGAAAAACAAAATTTAGTCCTATTTGATAACAACATTGTTGCATCTGAAAAATTTGAGAAAGTAATTGATGATATTGTAGACCTTGGGTTCCATAAAGAATCTAAATTTATGAGAAGACACAGAAAAGTTGATTTTAATCAAGGGACAGATGCCCGATTGATGAATGATACCAACATGGAGCTTCTATCGAAAATAGCCATAAACCCATTACGAATAGCATTTGATTATTTAAAAATGGAAAAAGCTTATTCTAATGCAATTAGATTAGCCGCAAAATATAAAATAAAATATTTATCCAATTATATATTATACAATTTTAAAGATACCCCTGTCGATTTATGGAAAAGATTGAAGATAAATATTGATTTAAATAAAGAATTGGGATTAAAAATCTATTCATTTCCAATGAAATATATTCCACTGAATGCAAAAGATAGAACATATATTGGTGAGCCAAAGTGGAATTGGTATTATATAAGGGGAATTCAAAGAATTACAAACGTTTTAAAAGGTGCGGTAATGCCAGATGAAAGTTTTTTTATAAGAGCATTTGGTGAAAGCACCGAAGAATTTTATACTATTTTACATATGCCTGAAGAAATTATAATGAATAGAGGTAAAACTGCGGGGTCTGATGAGATTGATTGGTTGAATAAATTTAATCTTCTTTCAAAAAATGAAAAAAACGAATTATTGTCGATTCTTTGTACTCACAAAAATTCTACACAAATCCAACAAGCGGTTATTACAACAAAAAGTAGACGCATGAAAAATATATTGGAATATTATATGTTAGAGAATCATAAGAATCAACTCCATTTGGAATTGCATAATTAAATGAAATCGGTTCAAAATAAATCCAAGTTTAAAGCTGGTATGTATTTGCTCGAAACACTGACTGCTGGGATGTATAATAATCCTTTTTCAATATTAAGAGAATATATTCAAAATGCAGTTGATTCTATTGATATGGTAACCAATAATAATTTAAGTAAAAAAATGGGAGTAGAAGTTGAAATAAATCCCTTTGAAAAAACGATTGAAATCAATGATAATGGATTTGGAATACCATCAAAGGAAGCTGAATATATATTAAGTTCCATTGGTGGAAGTAAAAAGGCAACTAATTCTTACCGAGGTTTTAGAGGAATTGGTAGATTGGGCGGACTCGCATTCTGTGAAAAAGCAACATTTACTACAAAATCAAAAGGTGAAAATGTTGAATCCATCCACTTGTGGAATAGTGAGAAACTGCAATTATTATTATCTAACAGAAATAATCATAATAATATGTCTTTAAAAGACATTTATGACCTATCATCTAATTTTAGTAATAAAAAAGTTCAAGGAGTAAATAAAAGTTATTTCAAGGTAAAACTTGAAGGTGTAAAAAGTTTCCGTAATCAAATATTTGATATTAGAAAGGTTAAAGATTATCTCTGCCAAAATATTCCAGTGCCATTTCATCCTGAATTCAAATTTGGTAAACAAATTGATAGAGAATTGAGATCGAAAGTAAAAAATTATAACACCTATGATATTTATCTCAATGGTGAAAAGCTCTATAAATCATATTCACAGACTATAAAAACTGTTAGGAAGGGTCACGACACAATTGATTCAATTAATTTTTTCCCATTATTTATAGAAAATAACTTATTAGCCTATGGTTGGTATGGTGAAAGAAATGACCTACTTGGAAGCCTTAAGAATAAAAATGTCTCTGGTATTAGAGTTAAAAGTGGGAATTTATCTATCGGCAATTTACATTTATTAGATAGTTGTTTCCGCGAACCTAGATTTAATGGGTACATAATCGGTGAACTTCATATTACCACCCCTGATTTAATACCAAACAGTAGGAGAGATGATTTTATTGACAATAATGTAAAGCTTGTTCTTTATAATGAAATTGAGAAAAACTTGGGTTTACCAATTTCAAAAGAAATTAGGCAACAGTCAAAAAATAAAGCTGAAATGAAATCGATGAGAAATCAAACTCCTTTATTGACTAATGAAATAATTAATGGTTACAATATTTTAAATAAAAGAAAAGTGGATAATATTCTGAAAGAATTAAATACGATTAGTATTAGGCACCCCAAACTTCCTGAATTAATTAATGATTTATTCCGTTGTATAGAAATAAAAAAATAAGAGTTTAGCTATTTGATTCATATAATCGTTTTGATTCTCCAATAATCTTTTTTATTTCATATAAGCATTTTTGTTTTTGACTTTTTTCCATTTTATTTATTAAATATTTAATATCAGGATTATAAACATATTCTCTAAATTTACTGAATTTCTTTAGTATAGCATTATCTGCGCCATGGGCTAAAGCACTTTCAAAACAATTTTCGATAGAATCATTTGTTTCTAATAATTTTTTTACAAGCTTTTTGCCACTTTTCCCAGGTATTCCAGTAATTTTTTTAACCTTATCCCTAATGTCACGTGCCTTTTCAATTTCACCCGTTTTTATTTTTTTCACGATGACATCATGAAACTCCGGAAATAGTTTTGTTTGTTTGTTATCAATTTTTAATAATTCATCATAATAGCTCCACCTTTGTACATCCAAGTCTTTATGTTTTCTCATAAAAGAATATACTTTTAGTAGGGAACTGATTTTTCTTTCAGATAATCCCATTTCTTTCGCCATTGCTTTTATTGTAGATTTATGAACATTTACTCTTCGCCATAGATATCCTGCTTGCTCGAAAGGAGCCCAATCTTTCCGACCGATTATATGATATTGCCCAAGCAGATTAAATATTAATTGTTCTTTAATATTTTCAGGAAGGACTCTACATCGAACCATCCCCCACTTTGCTGGGTCATTCCTTGCTAAAATTCGGTAAGCTGCTAACCTACTATTTCCTTCAATAACAATATTTTTTTTATCTATAACAATAATGGGGTCAATAAGGCCACCATTAGCTTTAATGGATTGATAAAGTTGTTTAACATGCTCTTTTTCTATTAACCGCTCTTCTATCTCAGCTTGTGTTGGTGCTGTATCACCCTGATAAACAATTGAATATATTCTAGGATTTTCGGGGTAATATTTTAAATCGTGTTGTGGAAGCCAACAATCTTGCACTTTTATTTTTTCACCACTAATTGTCATAAAATCTTCAGTAATCTTATTGTTTATTTTGTTCATATATTATGCCACACCTTTCTTGTTGTCTAATATATTTTTCAGTACATCCCCGAAACTGTAAGAAATTTTCGATTTATAATAATCAATAGATATATCGCCCTGAGTTAGTTGTGCCATTAGAGATTTACTGTCAATAAGAATATCAACCCACTCGTCAATTGAATCTTTCATAATTAAATTATAAATATTACATATTTTATTTTGTGAAATTCTATGGATTCTATCCTGAGCTTGCAAATAATCATCTAGACTAAATGACCTATCATAGAATATTACGTTATTTGCTACCGTCAATGTTAGGCCCTCTTTGGCTGCCCCGGGACTTGCGATTAACACCTTAACTTCAGGGTCATCAATAAATGAATCAAGAGATGAATTTCGTCTTTCAATAGCCATTTTCCCGTGAATTTTTCTTGCATTATATTTTGAATACTCTTGATTTAACCAGTCAACATTGTCAGTAAATGAACTCCAAATGATACATTTCTCATTTCTATTTAATATTTCCTCAACAAGGAGGTTTAACCACGATAGTTTGCCTGGCTGGGCATTATATCCTTCATCAATTAACTTTGGATTGGATGCCAACTGCACCAGTCGTAACAATCTTTTTAAAATATCTGTTGAGTCATCCTCTGTTGGGAAACCATCGCGTAGGATTGTTAGTTTCATTTCATTTCGAAGGTCTTTATACATTTCAAGTTGCCTATATTCCCAATCAGTGAAAATATTTTTATATACTTTATGTGGAAGAGATATAATCCCACTATCTTTTGTCTCTCTAACACTAAAATCGGAGATTTTCTTATAAATTCCTTTTAAATGGTTTTCGATTTCAGTTTGAGACTCAAAGTCATCACAAAGGTCATTAGATAAGTCTGCGGATTGTTTGAATTCAATAAAATCAGTACCCAAGCTTTTGCCAGAGTCTAAAAAATATATTTGAGACCAAATATCATATGGTCTATTTGCTACTGGTGTTCCAGTCATAATAATTCTTTTTTTAAAATAAGTACTCAGGTCATGGAATACTTTAGTTAATAAAGATTCAGGATTTTTTATTTTTGTTGACTCATCCAAAATCACAGCCACATTACGAGTTTTGAGGAATAATTTAAATCTTTCATGTTCACCTCGAAGCACTTCGTAATGTGTAAGCATTAATCTTGATGGTGTGTTAAAAACATAGAAATTGTCACTGCGATTTTGGGTTAATACTCTCGGTCGGATATAGATATGAGCTTCTAACTCTTTCTTCCAATTTTCTAATAATGCTTTCTTTGCAATTATTAAAATAGTGTCTACCTGTTTTTTCTCAAGCCAATAAATAGATAAGTCCAAAGCGATCTTAGTTTTACCTAAACCCTGTTCGTGAAAAATCGCGGCATAATCTAAATCCTTAATTGCTTCAACAGCTTTTTGTTGATAATCATACGATTTGTGTTTTACATCTAAATTGGGTTCTTTTTTTAATTTAATTTTTTGCATCTTATTCATTCAGACATTTAAACCACAATTTTATCAATAACTTCAATTCTTACAGATGTAAACTCTCTGTCTTCTTGAATATTCTGAAGTATTTTTTTACCATGAATAGATAAATACCATGGTACAGCAAGAACAAAAATAGAGTCATCAAAACCGGAACAATATTTTAGGAATGCATTAAATTGTTCGATGGAATGTTTTCTGTCTAAATCATAATCTGTTTTAGCTTCTCCCAAAATAACCATTGTATCTTCTTTTTTTGCATATATATCTGGTTTATAACCATTTACTTTAAATGGTTTGGCATTTTTTGAATTTTGTGGTGAATCGATCAATAATCTTCCCATATCAGACTCAAAATACTTGTTGGCAATATATTTTGACATTACATCAACAAGGTAAATATGTGCAGATGATTCACTCACATTAATCGGATTCTATATCTTTACAAAGGCTATGCAAATTGTCTTTTGCATTAAAAAGATATTCTACATTTTCTGCACCAATATCTTCTTTAAGACTTTGTACTTCTGCCCAAACTATATTTCCAATTTTCACACTAATTTCTTTTGCTAATTGAAATATAGTTGCGTCTGATAATACATTTTCACCCTGTGTAGTAACATCCAGTGACCTAATTGCTTCTTCAATATTTGACCTTAAAAAAATATCTTTTGCATTGGAATTATTTAGTACTCTGGGTAACGCACGTACTTTTTCAAGCCTTCTTATTTTTAATTCTTTTATCCATGTTGAAAAATCGGTTTTATTAAATCCATTATTTACCAGCGCAGTTTGAATTATCGGTTTTTGTAGTTCAACAAAAGCACTAAATCTAGTTGGGTCAAACTCACTATCATCACACAATGGCCTGTAATACTTTTCGATATCTGAATAGGCATTAATATATGAATTGACCTCAGATTTTCGACCGCCACAAAAATCAACAATCTGTTCTAATGTAAGATGAGATTCATTTCTAAGTGAAAAAAGATATTTTGCCTTTGCATATGGCCTCCATTGCCTTGGACCTACCAAATGTGCTTGTAATCTTATTGCATCAATTATTTCCTGGTCCAAACTATCGTAAACCATTGATGGCACAGTATTCCAATCTCCATCAATTTCATCATCTCTGAACTCTCTTATTATAGCTACTCTTGTGTTTCCTTCGATTACTACATGGTTCCCATCTGATTGTTTATTGACTATTATTGGGTGAATTAATCCTTTATTAGTCTTAATGGATTCTTTCAAGCTTGTATAAGTCGTTGTTGCTTCACCTGTGCTACTCTCTCTTACCCCTAATGCCAAAGCTATATCTTCAGAGGTAGGGTTTTTGTACATCTCCATCCATTGTGCTATTCGAGGGTTACTTAGATCCAATTGGATTTTATCCACAGGAAGGTCCGTATATTTAGGTTTAGGCATTTTCTTCTCCTTTTTAATTACTTGGATTCAAGTTGTTATTTACAAAACGTTTTTCATTATAACAATATTGATTGATTTGGGCTATCCCATAAACCACCGTTTTTGAAACTATCCTGATTTGTGTCATATTTTACTCTAAAACTCATTTATACTGTCTCATAACCCGTCTCAAAAATAAAGTAGCAAAAACTTTATGTGTTAATGTTTTTGAGAAATTTTACGGTATAAGAAAAACGAACTTAAACGGAGACTAAAATGAAAATTGGTTATGTACGTGTTTCTACTGGAGACCAGAACACAGATCTTCAAGTAGATGCCTTAAAAAAAGAGAGTTGCGATCAGATATTCAGTGATACGGCCAGCGGAGCCAAGACAGATCGTCCAGGGTTAGAAAAAGCTATGTCATTCTTACGGGAGGGAGATACTCTTGTGGTTTGGAAGCTCGACAGATTGGGAAGAAGCCTCAAACATTTGATTGAAGTCGTTAATACTTTAAATGTATTAAGTATATATTTTAAAAGCCTTCAGGAGAGTATTGATACTTCGAGTTCAAGCGGAAAACTTATCTTTCATATTTTTGCTTCTTTAGCAGAATTCGAAAGAGAGATTATTCGTGAGAGAACAAAAGCCGGACTTCAAGCAGCGCGGGCGCGGGGAAGAGTAGGGGGTAGGCCCAAGAAGTTAGATGATAAGAAAGTTGCTCTCGCTAAATCGATGATGACTGATCATTCTAATTCAATTACTGATATCTGTGACACACTAGGTGTTTCCAAAGCAACTCTTTATCGTTATTTAAAAGAATAGAGTCGTTTTGGCTCTATTTTAGATTAAAGATAAACTGAATGAAAAAAGCAACAATGCTGGGAAACAAAAAACCCGCTCCAGCAGCACCTTTCCTGCAATGTCCTCTGCTATTAAATTTTAAAACTTCTGTATTCCATTATATAATTCTAATTGAAATTCAGGTCAATCACTTTGGCGTGTTAATACATTATGAATCTCTACCATCGCCAACGTGTCCTGACCAC
>PCAG01000022.1 GCA_002730475.1 Spirochaetales bacterium
AAAGGTAATAAGATTTCGATAAACGATCAATTGGTTTTTCTTGATCAAATTCCAACATTTTTGTCTAATAAAAATACGAACCAAGTGGTTGTAATTAAAGCTGATAAAACTATAGATCATGGCTTTGTTGTCCAGATTATGGACATGATTAAGCAGGCGGGTTTCAGGAAACTAGGAATAGCAGTTAAAAAGACTGAATAGATAATTTTCTATAAAATAAAAATGAGAACGAATTCGAATTTACTTCTGGGATACTTGTTGGTAATTGCAACAGCCTTTTTTACCGCTTTTTCGTATATCTTTGGAAAGATGGTATCTCATACCTTGTATCCCGAGACGGTAGCACTCTACTGGTTTTTTGGGGCTTTTACGATTGGTATTCTTAAGAGATGGATTGTGTTAACTCTTGGTATTAAACAGGGATTCTTTATATCTGATTTGAAAAAATATATACCCATAACAATAATATCCTCAATAATTAGCATTGTCGGTGTAGCTCTGTGGATAGTTGCGTTAAGAGTTGCCGGTCCTCCAATGACTTCATTCTTAATGAAATTCCAAGTTGTATTTTCAGTTATATTGGGAGTTCTATTCTTAAATGAACGCTTAGAAAGGCCAGAAATTTTTGGTATTTTTTTAACTTTCTTAGGTGGACTTGTAATAACGTATGATACTTCCTATTTTGAGTTCCGCGGCAGTCTTTTTGCTATAGCTAGCGCTTTTTGTTATTCCTGCCTTTTTCTAGTGGTTAAGAAGATGGTTTCAAACTTGAATATGATGATGGTAGTAACTCTGAGATCATTGGGAGTCGCTGTCTTCGCAATAATATATCTTGTTCTTACAAACAAATTTCAGGTTCCATCTGCCGTTGATATTTTGTATATGTTCATTGGGGGGACGTGCGGAGCATATATTGGTAAAGCTTGTCAATTCCAAGCGATTAAACTTGTTGATATATCGAGAACAACGGCTGTTACGCCTCTCGAGGCGATATTTGTTCTTGTTTTGACATTTATGTTTTTTGATACGATACCAAGTGCTATTAAATTAATTGGTGGCGGACTCATTATTGCTGGAATTCTTTTTTTGTTGACTGCTAGACAAGAGAATTTTGATTAGAAGATATTAGTTTTTAATTTACTCTCTGCTTTATACCTCTTTATTGCCAATGTAATGAGATTGTCAATTAGCTTCTTATACGCTACTCCGCTATATTCTAGTAGCTTTGGGTACATGCTGATTGCGGTAAAACCAGGAATGGTATTTATCTCACTCATAAACAGCCTTGGAGTCTTAATATTTTTTGTTTTTCCATATAAGAAATCAATTCTTGCCATTCCTTCACAGCCTATAGTCCTATAAGCTTTAATGGCACCCTGCCGTATTTCATTGTTTAGAGCTTTCTTCTTTTGAGATTTTCTGAATGGTATTTCAAATCTAGATTTTCCATCAATATATTTAGCGTTATAATCATAGAATTCCGAGGACGGAATTACTAATCCAGGACTCGATACGATACAATCTTGATTTCCCAATACGCTTACCTCGATTTCGTCTGGATCTATAACCGCCTCTTCTATAAAAATTTTGGTAGAAAAAGTAAAAGCTTGCCTAATTTTTAAAATTAACTCCTTTTTTGTTTTCACTTTATAAATCCCGACGCTGGATCCGAGATTTGCCACTTTAACAAAACAAGGGAATTTAATTCTACTCGATATATCGGTCACAATCTTTTTCTGTTTCTCTTTCCATTCGTCTTTTTTAATTTCGATAAATGAAGCGGTTCGTATATTCACGCTTGTAAGAATTCTTTTAGTTAAGATTTTGTCCATACAAATAGCGGAACTACCTGTGTTGCTTCCCACGTAGGGTTTATCGATTGTTCTTAACAGTCCCTGAATCGAACCATCTTCTCCGCCTGTACCGTGAATAACCGGAAAATATATATCAATATTTATATTTCTAATAATTTTGTTATTGTTTTCTATTGAAACTGGCCTTGTTCTGCCAAGTGAAAAGACTATCTTGTTTTTGGTTGGTCGAAGCTCAAGCCTGCCCTTCTTTTTAACAATCCTTGCTTCCTTAAATGAGCCATTTCGCGTGACGTATATGCCATTTATTTTGTATTTCTTTCTATCTATATTATTAAGAATGGAATTGGCTGAAACGATAGATATCTCGTGCTCTACCGACTTACCACCATAAATAAGACATATCCTCATCATGTATATCTAATCAATGATACTCTTAAATTAATTAATTGTTTATTATTTCTTATAATTTGGTAAAATAGAAAATATTAATTTTTTTAATATCTTTATCAGAAGTTTGGAAGATATACAATAAAGGGGGAAGTTAGATGTCTACAAAAGTAGTTGTGAGTGAGCCTTTGCGTACGGCCATTGGGACTTTTGGGGGTACTCTCCAAGATGTTCCAGCGGTAGACTTAGGCGTTACTGTTGTTAAAGAAATCTTGAGTAAAACGGGGGTTGACCCAACTCAGATTGACGAGTGTGTTTTGGGTAACATATTGGGAGCAGGTCAAGGGCAAAACCCTGCCAGGCAGGTTGCTTTAGGAGCTGGCCTTGATTACGATACCCCATCCTATACTTTAAATCGTGTTTGCGCTTCAGGTGTTCAGTCTATTGCAAATGCTGCTCAAGCAATTAAAGCTGGAGATTCGGATTTAGTTATTGCTGGAGGTATAGAAAATATGAATTTAGCTCCCTTTCTTTTACCTAAGGCGAGGTATGGCTATAGAATGGCTATAAATGGAAAAGATAATGTATTGGATGGTATGGTATATGATGGACTTTGGGACATCTTTAACGACTACCATATGGGGATTACTGCTGAGAACCTTGCGGAACAATACAAAATTACTAGAGAGCAACAAGATCAATTTGCCATTGGTAGCCAAGGAAAAGCAAAAAAAGCAATAAGAGCGGGAGTATTCAAAAAAGAAATCGTACCTGTTCAGTTAAAAAAGGGCGTATTTGACATTGATGAGCATCCTAGAGAGGTATCAATGGCCGCATTAAGTAGGCTGAGGCCAGTTTTTACGCCTGAAGGCACAGTAACCGCTGGTAATGCATCAGGTATTAACGATGGAGCTGCCGCTATGTTGGTTTCATCGGAGGCAAAAGCAAAAGAATTAAATCTTAACCCAGTTGGTGAAATTATTTCATTTGCTGTTGCGGGCGTTGATCCATCTATTATGGGCATTGCTCCTGTTGCGGCAATGACTAAGGCACTGGCTAAGGCTGATTTGACAATTGATGATATAGATTTAGTTGAATTAAACGAAGCTTTTGCCGCTCAAGCACTTGCTGTATTAAGCGATTTTCCAATTCCTGAGGATAAGTTAAATGTAAATGGAGGAGCAGTAGCTCTTGGTCATCCGATTGGAGCATCTGGTACAATTCTAGTTGTTAAACTTCTTCATGAAATGCAACGAAGAAACGCAAAAAGAGGATTGGTATCTTTGTGTGTTGGTGGTGGTCAAGGCATTGCTATGGTTTTCGAAAATCCAAACGCATAGCCTTTATAATTAGATGGCAACTGATAAAAATAATCAAACTAAGGATGTGTTTAGTGCGCAACTTGATATTGAAACTAAGAGATTCTTCTTTGATCTAAAGGAGAATCAGAAGGGTCAGTATTTAAGAATTACTGAAGTAAGTGGTGGCCGGTCTAGCGTGGTCGTTCCTGCAGACGGCCTACAAGATTTTCAAAATCAGATACAAGAAATTATTGCTAAAACCTCAACAAAATAGCCTATACTTCTAGGCTCTTGATATTTTTGATTTGATAGTTGTTTTTCACCACAAAAGCCTCGTTACCAAGTAAGAATATTTTATTTTCAGCTATGTTTTCATTGTAGTCCACGAAACCCAATGCAAAAGTGCAGTTATCTTTAGATATACAAGTTTTACTTGAAACTTGTCCAATATTTTTACCTTGGTTATTTGCAATGGCATCATTGATTTTAATATCCTTCTTAGATTTAATACAAGCAAGTGTTCTCTTCGTCTGTCCTCTATATCTTATTCGTGCAATTATTTCTTGACCAATATAGCAACCCTTTGTAAAACTGATAGCTGACCACATATTGGCCTCGATAGGTATTATGCTAGAATTAATTTCATATGGATAACTAGGTACTCCATTAATTATTTTCCATTGAACATATAGCTTGTCATCTATTGTGGGAGATTGAAATGTTTTTTTATGATTTTTCTGAATGAATATGGTTCTAAAATCTTCTTCCAAAGGAAGCGGTGAACTAAAATTAGTCTCGTTCTCTATGTTATGACTTTTACTTTTGAATATTTTGTAATTTTCTGACAAATCATTTACTTCGACGTCAAGAGACATTTTGTATTGTGCAATATATTTTATTAAAGAACCAATTTGATTCGAATTAGTTTGTATGTACATCGAATTATCGTCGATTTTAAATAGGCAAATATCGAATAAAATCTTTCCTTTGTTGGTCAGTATTAGACTATAGTTAGATTCGCCTTGTAATAAATTTTTGACTTCATTGCTTGAAACCCCATTCAAAAATTTAACATGGTCCTTGCCTGATACCCTTATTAAAGACTGATTTTTTAATTCAAATACGAAATTTTCTTTCTTAAAGAATTCCATTAATTCGGTGAATCCAAGTTGGGTCATCCATCCTCCAGAGTTGATTTTTGTTGTTAGATTTATAAAATAAGATACATTACGTGTAACTACTTACGAATTTTTTGTTTATTATAGTAATGTTGATATGGAATTGAAATTAAAAAATAAAATCGTAATCATCGGCTCAGGAGCTGCGGGATTAACCTCTGCAATTTACGCAGCTAGAGCCAATCTTGAGCCTTTAATCTTTGAGGGATTTCAGGCGGGTGGTCAATTGACCATGACTACTGATGTTGAAAATTTTCCAGGTTTTCCTAGTGGAATAATGGGTCCTAATTTAATGGATTTACTGCGAGAGCAAGCTAAAAGATTTGGAGCTAATTGTATTGCAGCTCAAGTTGAAAAAGTGGATTTTGATTTGTATCCATATTGTTTAACGGTTAATGGGAAGCAGATATCTGCTGATTCAATAATTATTGCAACTGGAGCAACCGCAAAACTTCTGGATGTACCCGGTGAATCAAATTTGATAGGCAAAGGAGTTTCAACATGTGCGACTTGTGATGGGTTCTTTTATAAAAATAAAAAAATTCATGTAATTGGTGGCGGGGATAGTGCAATAGAAGAAGCTAATTTTCTTACCAAATTTGCCGAGGAAGTTACGATTGTCCACAGGAGAGAACAACTTCGGGCATCAAAAATAATGCAAGATAGAGCCATGTCAAACCCGAAAATTAATTTTCTTTGGAATGCGGAATTACAAGAAATTATTGGCACTCAGAAAGATGGTGTGAGCTCATTTTTATATAAGGATGTGAAGACAAATGAAATTACGAAGATTGACACTGAAGGAATATTTGTCGCTATTGGACACAATCCAAATACAGAATTGTTTATCAATAAAATTGATATGGATGAGAACGGCTATATTGCAACTAAAGGAAAATCTTCTAAAACAAACTTAAAAGGAGTTTTTGCGGCAGGCGATGTACAGGATAGTATATATCGCCAGGCTATTACAGCGGCTGGTTCTGGCTGTATGGCAGCGATTGATGCTGAGAGATTCCTAGAAGAAAATCAATAAGTCCTAAGAAAGTTTTTCTTTAATCACTTTAATATAAAAACAAGTTCCTATAACTAATATGGATAAATTTCTTATAACCAAAGATAAAGCTGCTCCATCATGTTGCATAGCTCTAACTAGGTAGAATAGGGATGAGCAGTAAATTAAGGCTGTTATTATAGTTATGATTGTAAGATACTTAGCTCTTCCCAGAGCTAGCATTGATGGATTAATCCAATAAATTCCATTATGAATAATCATTGCAATTATTAGGATAAATAGTGCGGACTCTGCTTGTATGTATTCTGTGCCAAAAAATAATACAATAATCTCTGAAGAAAATACGTATATGCCTAGCCCTACAATTGACGAAGAAAACAAAAGCATTTTTACAGACTCTACTATTACTTTTTTATAGTTTTGAAAGTCTTTTTCCGTATTTAATTTAACAAATTCTGGGAATATAATTTCAAGAGCAGGATCCATTATCCTCCTTATGATCTTAGTTATTGCTCTTGCTACCCTATATAGACCTGCATAGAAAGGCCCAACAAAGTAACCTACCACTAATACTCCAAGATTTTTGTCGTTAGCCAGATTAAGTATGTTAGAAAAATGAGCATTTGACATAAACTTTAGATAATCAAATTGTTCAGAATGGTTGAGAGAATGAGATAGTTCGAAATCAATTTCTTCTTTATTTAAAGCTCTTGTTAAGTAAATAAATCTTAATAGTGTTCCAATTGCAAAAGCTAGAACAAAACAAATGAATATTTTTATTAATGTTCCATAGTAGTATATGGATAAAGCAACCAGAACTAATCTTGATAGGTTTGTAATAATATTTATTTTAAGAATCGAATTATATTGATTATAAGTTCTCAATATTCCATCAAAATTATCATTTATAGAAATAAACAAGACGGAGAAGGCGTATATGGATATCAGCTTAGCAAGGAAATTGATAGAATAAAAACCAGGGAGTGTAGTAATATTCAAATCGCCAAAGAGATGATAGGTCACCCAATCGGCAAGAAAGAAAATAAGCATTAGAGACAATAAAGAGGAAAAGAAAGAGACCAGCATTGAAAAAGATATATAGCTAGAGATATTTTGCTTATTGGTTGCATTGTCTCCAATAAATTTAACTGTGGTATCCCATACTCTGAAGCTGAAGAGTATATTTAATATCTCTACGCTGGAAATTACCATTGCAAAAACTCCAAATTCCTTAACTCCAAGAAATCTTGCTATTAGTAAAAGTGTTATTACTGACGCTAATCCGCTGATTATCTTAGTTGATACCAGCAATTTGTAGTTTTTTAGTATTCTTTTTTTGATGTCATCAAATTTCATCTTATTTGCCTAACCTCGAAGATACCTTTCGTTGAATTTTCCTTTATAAAGCCAACAATCTCTTTGTCGAAAGAATGGATCCTCTTATTCTCGGATAGACAATCTAAGCCCCGATCGCCCGATAATGTGTCATACGGTTTCTGACAAAAACTCGGAATATTAAAATATATTTTTTTAAATCCTTTTATTCTTTGATTGAATTCTTCTTTAGTTTCAATTTTGCTAAATAATGGCAAATAATATGGTTTTATCGGAATAATATCTTGTCTTAAATAGTCTAAGTGCCTTTCTCCGAAAATTACTACACTCCCTGGTTTCATTTCCCTGTATTTCTTTGTAATCTCTCCAACTTTTTGATTGTAATTTATCCCTTCGAAAGAGAACTGTTTATAAACTATATTAAAAGAAAATGAAAATATAGCTATGGCGCATAGCGCTAGATAAATTTTTTTGAATCCCTGAGAATATGTATCATTTTTTGAAAGAAGTTTGAATAGCAATCCCAATGTAATTAATAACGTTGATGGGAATAATATTCTGTATGAAAATGGAGAAAACCAGATAATTAGTCTCCAGACGAAAACTATGCCTAAATATAGAAATCCCGAATATAAAAAATGATTCGCAATATTATTCAGAGTCAAATCCAAAGTTTTCTTTTTTGATAAGTATGCAAATAGTAAATATGCTAAATATAAGGATAATATTGACGATATAGTGGCAACTATTGAGTTTTCGCCAAATCTTACACTGGCCATGACCAAGTTCATTTCCTCAAATATCTTTTTTATGAATTGGGTCGATATAGTTTGCCAGGATTCATAGGTCATGTAAGCGTGCGAATACGTTATGTATCCTGATGCTATCTTATTAATTAGCAGATAACCACAGACATATAATGATGAGAAAATTAGCAATACTAGAAGGTACTTTGAATACCTTTTTTGATTTTTAAAAGCTATGAGTATCAATAAAAGATTAAATATTAATAGGTACGCTCCTATGTACCGACTTGTAAATGTTAGAACAAAAGCAAGACACACATAAAGTAAATTTTTCTTGGATTGATTATTTTCGAGTTCGCAGATTCTTAGTATATACAAGACTAAACCAAGTGCGAACAAGGTCTCTGTTGAGGTATAAGAAAAAATATTTAAGAAACTTCCCGATAGAAAAATAATTCCAATTATAGAGAAGCCTACTTTTAAATATCGTCTAACTGAAAAAATAATTAAGATAGCGCAAATTATATTAGCTATCTTTGAAGACCAAAAAACATCTAGCTGAGATATATTAGAAACCAGATATATTAACATGGGGTAGCCGATAGGCCATGTACTAAAGAATTGTTTGTCCCCACTATTAGTCCACGAATAAACATCCAAACCATTATTGTCTCTTAATGACTGAGCCAGTTTGAGAAAATGAGTCGAGTCTGATGTTAAAAAACCATTTGTATCAAAATACGAGTTGGAAATTATAGAGTAAATCAGACCGACAATTGTCACGAAAAAGACAAATTTTTCATTTTGACCAAAACTAATTTTATTTGATTTGTGAGCCATGTTGTAATTCTATATTCATTTAATTTAACATTAATATTACCAATAAATGTAATAGTTTGACTAATTATGTAATTAACTTTATTATCCTTGACAATTCAATGATTAAAATCTTCCGTTATTTTTATTCACTCTTGCTGGATTCCAAAACTTATAAGTGGGCCGGGGTAGGTGTAGTGGCTCTAGCAGGAGATTACGGTCTATACAATTTACTCTTGCCCGTAATCGATATGGATATAGCCAAAGGTATATCAACTTTTTTGGGTCTCAATATATCTTTTAATGGAAATCGATTGTGGACCTTTAAATCGACCGCGGGCTTCTTTGATGATCTTAGACGATACGTAACTTTGTATTGCATTGTTTTGATAATCAATGTTGGCGCTAATCACTTGGCTTATGATTATTTTCAAGATATAAATCTTGCTTATTTTGTAGCTTTATGTGTTTCTGTATCTGTGGGATTCTTTGGTCAGAGATTATGGGTTTTTAAAAATAGGCTAAACTAGGTTATATTCTTGAGGAAATGAAAAAAGTTTTATTAACGGGTGCTGCTGGATTCATTGGATATCACTTTTCTGACTTTTTACTTAGAAAAGGTTTTGAAGTTTATGGTATAGACGATTTAAATGATAATTATGATAAAAAAATTAAACAATGGAGAATTTCTCAGCTAATTAGTAGAAAAAATTTTCATTTTAACAAACTCGATATCTCATCACCTGCAACTCTCAAAAGATATTTTAGAAAAAATTTTCAATCAAACAAGCTTAATGCAATAGTTAATCTAGCTGCTAGGACTGGTGTGAGAAAATCAACCGCAGATCCATACTCCTATTATCAATCTAATGTAATGGGTGTTCTTAATTTGATTCAACTAGCAAATACCTACGGGATTCAAAATTTTATTCATGCCTCGACATCAAGTGTTTACGGCGGTAGTAAGGATAGGAGCTTTAATGTTAATACTGATACGAGTAAGCCGCTTTCAAATTATGCTGCCTCAAAGAAAGCCTCTGAGACTTTACTTTATGCTTACCATATGCTTCATGGGCAAAACATTAGTATATTACGATTTTTTACTGTCTATGGGCCTGCTGGTAGACCAGATATGAGTCCATTTATATTTATCCAGTCTTCTATTACTTCAAAAACAATTAATTTGTTCGGCACTGGACGACAAAAGAGAGACTTTACATATGTTGATGATGTTGTTTCTGGTATATACAAATCGCTAAAATTGAAAGGATATAATGTGCTGAACTTTGGAAACAATAAACCCGTATCAATCAACTATCTTATTGGTAAAATATCAGAACTATCGGGAAAAAAAACAAAGATTAAGAAGAAACCTTTGCGACCAGAAGATGTTTTTTATACATGTGCCAATATAACGAAAACAAAAAAATTAATCGGATGGACTCCCAAAACAAATATCGATCAAGGATTAACGAAAACTTTGAATTGGCACTTGGAGAACCAAGAGTGGCTCAAAAAAATAAAGATTTATTAAAAGATTTGGTTGAGATTTCTAAATATTTTGGACAGAGATTCGACTTGACTCAAGCTGCTGGTGGCAACTCTTCTGTTAAATCAAACAAAAAAATGTTTATAAAATCCAGTGGGTATTCTCTATCTGAAGTTACCCTAAAGAATGGATATACAATTGTAGATAATGATAAGCTTGTGAATTTTTTACACAGCGCAAGAGGGAATAAAATTACTGATTCTATAGAAAAAAAATCTTTCAAAATATTAAAAGACTCTACCTTGGATGGAGGTAGTCCCTCCATTGAAACTCTTGCTCATTCAATTATGAAAAAGTTTACTATTCATATCCATCCTGTTGCTGTCAATATGGTGTCCGTTAATAGAAAATCAAGAGAAATTTTTAATAAAATATTCTCAACGAAACGAAAGGGAGAAAGCATCTATTATGTTAGTTATAGAACTCCGGGAATATCTCTTGCTACTGAAATAATCAATGTTGTATCTGTCGAACAGGACAAGTTAAAAAGAGATAATACTATTATTGTTTTTTTAGAAAATCATGGCTTAATCTGCTCCTCAGATAACAAGTTGGAGTTGATACAGAGTGTGGAGAAAATTGTTAAACAATTTGAAAATTATTTAAAAATAAACTTAAGCCGATATAAGTTGACTACAGAAATATCTCAAATCTTATGGAGAAACTCATACGAAAATTTAATATGTTGTTACAGCGAAGACGCAATTCTAACGAAATTTATTAATTTAAAAAATTCCAAGAATTTTATAAAACCTTTAAATCCTGATCAATTATTATATTGTGGAGAGAGTCCGTTGATTGTCGGTTCTTCATTGGAAACAAGTATTAAATCGTACTTAAAGAAATATAAAACTTACCCCAGAGTTTTAATTGTTAAAAAAGATGTTTATCTAGTTGCACCCAATGTACTAAAGGCCAAAGAGATAGAAGACGTGTTCAAGTCCCACTTGTATTTCAATTCGAATGGAGCTCTTAATCGAGTTTTACCGAAGGATGAGATAAAGAAACTTGATTCATACAATCCTCAAAAAAATCGACTAAGATTTTGGTTTGATTATGTCGAGTAATTTACTGATTTGATGTCTATTTCTTGTAATAAATTTATATATGTTCCTACTAAGGTAAGTTGGTATAGCTTTTAGGAGTTTGGTGATTATAGATGATTTTTTTCTGACTTCCATTGACTTTATTATTGCATCAAAACCATAAAAGTATTCATTATTAGATTCAAATATCATTTCATCTTTTAGACATAAATCTTCACTTAAACTCTTGATATCTCGGATTTCTATTTCGCAGGATTTTTCCGATTCAATATACGAAGCATATCTGAGGCAAATCTTGCAGGATTTATCTATGTAAAGTTTTCTCTCCATTAAGATAATTGTAACTATTAATGATAGAATATCTCAATCCGCTTGTAGTGTAATGGATAACACACTTGACTTCGGATCAAGCAATTGGGGTTCGAGTCCTCACAAGCGGGTGTTACATTTCATATTTAAAAATGGACTTTGCCTTTACAATATTTTTGTTTATGGCTGA
>PCAG01000023.1 GCA_002730475.1 Spirochaetales bacterium
GGGTTTTCTTTAACAAAGAGTTCAACCAAGTTCTATTTCTTACCGGGTGTGTCTAAAGAATTCAGTCCAATGTCTCGGAATACCTTCCTGAAAGATTTAGCTAGAGAAAAAAGAAAAAGTAATCTTTATTCCTTCTCTAAAACCTTAAAAATCTTTGGGTTGTCTGAATCTGAAGTTGCGGAAAAGATTAAAAAAGTAAATTCTAAAAATACTTACATCGGCTATCGACCTTACAGGTTTGAAGTACATCTAAGATTAATATCTACATCAAATAAATTGCGTGATGCAAAAAGAGAAAATCAGAATATTGAAAGAAAAATTCGTAAGTTGCTAGGTCTTTACATTTATACGGATCAGAATCTTACTTTGGCAGAGCACGTTGTTTCTATGCTGTTAAAGAAAAAACTTAAGATTACTATTGCTGAATCGTGTACGGGGGGGCTGCTTTCCGATATGATTACAAATGTTCCTGACTCTTCTAAATGTTTTGACTTTGGCTTGGTGACATATAGTAATGAATCAAAAAATAATTTGCTCAAAGTTAAAAACAAAACTTTATTGATTCATGGGGCGGTAAGTAAACAAACGGTTTCTGAAATGGTAAAAAATTTAAACGACCTCTCTAATTCCGATATGTCTATTGCTATATCTGGAATAGCTGGTCCTGGCGGTGGCACAAATGACAAGCCTGTCGGTACGGTGTTTATAGGGATGAGCAAGTCCAAGAATATCGATGTAAAAAAATATCTTCTCTATGGTAATCGGAAATCAATCAAGCTGAGAACGTGCTTAATCGCCTTAGATAGAATTAGAAACGAACTAATTTCTTAGCTTATGGAAACAATCTGCTAAATCCTGTATAGTATCAAAAAAATCCTGTATAGTATCAGAAAGGAGCTCAAATTGTCCGAAACTAAAAAAAATACTATTGAAAAAGAAAGCGATAAAAATAAAAAAAAGTCATTAGACGCAACGGTTTCTGCGATTGAAAAACAATTCGGCAAAGGATCAATTATGAGGCTTGACGATGACTCTAGGGTTCAAAATGTCAAGGCGGTATCTACTGGTTCGATTGCCTTAGATAGCGCGCTGGGAGTAGGGGGCTTTCCTAGAGGAAGGGTGGTAGAAGTCTACGGACCTGAAGCCTCAGGAAAAACTACTCTTGCTTTGCATGCAATTGCCGAAAATCAAAGAGAAGGAGGAACTACCGCATTCGTTGATGCTGAACATGCATTTGATCCAACTTATGCAAAAGGTTTGGGAATTAAAACGGACGAATTACTGTTTTCTCAACCTGATTTCGGCGAGCAAGCATTAGAAATAGTTGATCAACTTATTAAAAGCTCGGCGGTTGATATGGTTGTGATAGATTCTGTTGCCGCCTTAACTCCTAAGGCAGAATTAGATGGAGAAATGGGTGATAAGCATATTGGTCTTCAAGCTAGATTGATGTCGCAAGCTTTACGAAAAATAACATCCAGCGTCTCTCGCTCCAAGACAACTGTTATTTTTATAAACCAATTAAGAATGAAGATTGGCGTTCCTTCGTATATGAGCCCGGAAACGACAACTGGTGGGAACGCCCTTAAGTTCTATGCCTCGGTAAGACTTGATGTGCGACGAATTGCTTCGATAAAGACACCCGATGGGGTCATTGGTAATAGAGTTAGAGTTAAAGTTGTTAAAAATAAAGTTGCGCCTCCTTTTAGAGAAGCCGAGTTTGATATCATTTTTGGCAAAGGAATTTCAAAATTTGGTGAACTAATTGATTTGGGAGTAGAATTTGGATTTGTTGAAAAAGCGGGCGCCTGGCTTTCTTATTCCGGTGAAAGAATTGGACAGGGTCGAGAAAATGCTCAAAAATTTTTAGGGGAAAATTCGAACTTGGCAAGCAATCTTGAAAATGAAGTTAAAAACCAAATTGCTTCAAAGAAATAGCTATTAATGGTCTCCCTTAATATTGAAACGTCTCAAAATACAACGAGTGTGTGTCTATCTTCAGTAGATGGCATTCTTTCTTGCTTAGAGAGAAATAATGGAAAACCAAACCACTGTGAATTGTTAATGCCTCTAATTAAAGAACTATTTAGAGAAAGTTCCTTAGATATTAACGATTTAACTAGTATAAACGTCAATGTTGGACCGGGTAATCTTTCGTCTTTGAGAGTGGGCATATCAACTGCGAATGTATTTGGTAATTTTGCCCAGGTTCCAGTGTATGGAATTCCATCTTTCTTATCTTATGCGTTTAATTATTCATATAACAACAAAGATTTAATAGTTCTCTTCGATTTAAAGAATAATCATTTTGCATATGCACGATTTTGCCAAAACAATTCAAAAATTTCTCTGATTGAACATAATTTCAATATAAGCCTTAAGGATATGGACTGTATTGATACAAATGATTCTATTATTGTTGGAACAGGCTTAGAAAAATACAAACAAATAAACAGAGGCAATCTTTCTGATACACTGGTTATCGATAAGAATTTTCGAGCAAGCTCCAAATTTCTTTCAAAAGTTGATTTGAATTTTCAAAAGGAATTAATTTCTAATAAGATTCCATTGGTACCGTTTAACAGCTATTCTTTTGGTAGTTAAAAAAGAATTAATATATAATAATCGCAATGAAAACATACTTAGGTGCAGAACTTTTTTTTGAGTCTTTATACCATCTAGGGGTTCGAACTATCTTTGGATTACCTGGTGGTTATGTATTAAAAGTCTATGATGTTCTACCAGCGTATTCAAAAAAAATTAAACATATACTAACTCGACATGAACAAGCTGCAACTCATATGGCGGATGGTTTTGCGCGAGCAAGTTCTTTGCCAGGAATAATTCTTTGTACATCTGGACCTGCTGCTACGAATACCGTTACTGGTATCACTACTGCTTATATGGATTCGGTTCCCGTACTTATTTTTACCGGTCAAGTGCCAGTCCCCTTTCTTGGTAGTGATGCATTCCAGGAAGCGGATCATATTGGTATTACTAGATCATGCACTAAGCATAACAATCTAGTCAGAAAAGCAGTTGATCTTCCGAAGGCAATCGCTGAGGCATATCATATTTCAACTACTGGCAGAAAAGGCCCGGTGCTTGTCGATATGCCGAAAGATGTCTTAATCAGCGAAGCTGAGTTTAAAATACCTAACCAAATTAAACTACCAAGCTATGAAGACAATCCTATCTTGCAAAAAAAGGATTTTAAAACTTTTATATCTCTACTTAAGTCATCAACTAAGCCACTTCTTGTATTTGGTAGGGGTAGTTGTGATATGTCGAATGTGAAAAATATTAGACGTATTCTCAATAGATTCAAAATTCCTTCGTTAACTTCTCTAATGTCTTTGGGAATTTTAGGCAATAGTAAAAGTAATTTCGGGATGATTGGAGACGATGGATCCTTTGCCTCATCAGAATTAATTAAAAATGCGGATTTAATTATATCTATTGGATGTAATTTAAATAAGATTATTCCAGAGGTATCGTTAAAAGATAAGAAACTCGTTGTGGTCAATATCGACAAAACGCAGTTTAATTATCTCAGAAAGGATAATCTTAATATTTATACAAATTCAAAATTCTTTCTTGATTCTTTTCAAGATACGAAGAACGAATTTCATTTCGAATGGGATAAAGAATATTTAAGCAACTTACATACTAAAAACTCTGAACAAAAATCAAATACAATCAGAGTGAACAAAAAAGCACTTATTTTTGATATCTTATCCTCTTTGTTGAAAGATGAAGCAATTGTGTGTTCTGATTTTAGTTACGAGGATGTGACCCTACAGCAGTTCTTTGAATTTACGGATTACAGAAATAGTATCTTAGCTGGAGGAAATGGTACTCCTGGCTATGGATTTCCTGCCGCAATTGGAGCAAGTTTCTCCAGACCACGATCAAAGATTGTAAGTATTTCTTGCGGAGTTAATTTTCAATTTAGTATGCAAGAGATGATAGTAGCAAAAGAACAAGACTTAGATTTAAGTATTATTGTTGTCAACGAAAGTAATCGGAACCAACAACAAAAAGCTCCCGATTATAAGTTAATGGGAGAGTCATTTGGAATTAAATCTTTCAAAATAAAAACCGACAGGAATATCAGAAAAAACTTAAGTAAATATTTAAATCACAAAGGTCTTCGTTTAATCGAGATTGCAGTCTGATTACTATATAATAGCTAAAAATTAGTTTATTATATTCTCTTTTGAAAGGAGATGGTTTTTGCGCCATATTTTATCGATTTTAGTTGACAACGAACCGGGTGTGCTTGCGAGAATTGCAGGTCTCTTTACTGCGAGGGGCTTCAACATAGAAAGTCTTTGTGTCGCGGAAACGGAAAATCCCTCATTATCAAAAATAACACTAGTTACATCAGGTGATGATTGGGTAATAGACCAAATAGTTAAAAGATTTGAAAATATGATTAATGTTATTAGGGTTAGAGATTTCTCTAGTACTGACAGTATCCAGAGAGAACTTCTTGTTGCTCGAGTTGTTCCAACAAAGGGCACTAGGCCTGAGGTCTTAAGAATTGCAGATATTTTTAGATCAAATGTAATCGATGTGGGATCAAAATCATACACATTGGAACTTACAGGCAATAAAGATAAACTAGAAGCTTTTGTGGAAATTCTGAGGCCGCTTGGATTAAAAGAAGTAACTCGAACCGGATTAATATCTTTGCCTAGAGAGAAAAAAAAATAAAGGAGATTTAATATGAAAATTTTTTACGAAGAGGATTGCAATTTGAAATTGTTACAAGATAAACACGTTGGAATAATAGGTTTTGGAAGTCAGGGCCATGCCCATGCTCAAAATTTGAGAGATTCAGGAATTAACTTATCTGTAGCCGAGCTGAAGGGTGGACCAAGTTGGAACAAGGCTGTATCTGCTGGTTTTGATGTTGTCGAAGTTCCTGAATTAGTATCAAAGTCGGATATTCTAATGTTTCTAGCTCCCGATACAAGTCAAAAAGAAATCTATGAAAAATCTGTAAAAGATAATTTGGTACCAGGAAAATATTTAGGGTTTGCCCACGGTTTTAATATTCATTATAATCAAATCGTTCCCAACAAAGATATCAATGTATTTATGGTCGCACCTAAAGCCCCAGGACATACAGTGAGAGATCAATATGAAAGTGGTGCAGGTGTTCCGGCACTAATCGCTGTACATCAAGATGCATCTGGTGATACAAAAGATATATCACTTGCTTATGCATCTGGTATAGGATCTGCTCGAGTGGGTATTATCGAGACAACCTTTAAAGATGAAACCGAGACGGATTTGTTTGGCGAACAAACGGTTCTCTGCGGAGGCTTATCAAGTTTAATCCTTGCTGGTTTTGAAACATTGACCGAAGCTGGCTATCCACCAGAGATGGCTTATTTTGAGTGTTGCCACGAGGTTAAACTGATTGTTGATTTGATATATGAGGGTGGAATTTCTAATATGAGGTATTCGATTAGTGATACCGCAAAATATGGAGACATAACAAGGGGCCCAAGAGTTATTGACAGTAAAGTCAAAGAAAGAATGAGGAAAATTTTAAAGGATATTCAAAGTGGTGAGTTTGCTAAAGAATGGGTAGAGGAAAATGAATCGGGAAGACCAAACTACACAAGGTTGCTCAAAGAAGGAGAAACGCATCCAATTGAAGATATTGGAGAAACGTTAAGATCTATGATGACCCCGCTTTTCCGCAAGAAATTGGTGGACAAAACTAAGAACTAATGAAAATAGATTACGATTGGTCAGTCGCAAAAGAGGGATACCTTCCAATCCTAACTTCTTTTTTTGTCTGTTGGCTTGGTACAGCATTTTTTGGCTTATCTATAATCTCACTAGTTCTTTTCGTTTCGTTTCTTGTCGTTCTATATTTCTTTAGGGACCCCGAACGGATTTTGCCAAATATGGATGGAATAATTTCACCTGCCGACGGGAAAATCGTATCGGTCGACGAATCTATCGAATCTGAGTTTACCAAGGAAGAGATGAATAGGATTTGTATTTTTTTGTCGATTTTTGATTGCCATATCAATCGGTCCCCAACTGATTGTGTAGTAAATAAGACTATATATAATGAGGGTAAATTCCATTTAGCCAATTCTGTTAAGGCAATTGAAAACGAAAGATTATGTATTCATTTAAAAACGGATTCGGATGACGATATAGTGTTGATTCTATATGCTGGCTTTATAGCGAGAAGAATAATTTCTTATATTGCCGTTAATCAAACCTTGAAACGAGGAGAGCGAATTGGGATAATTAAGTTTGGCTCAAGGGTTGATATATATGTACCCAAACATTTTAAAACCGACCTAAAGAAAGGGAGTCATGTAGTAGCAGGGGAAACTATATTGTATAAGATGTTAAATAACAATGAAAAATAAAAAAATAATTTCTCTTATTCCAAATCTTTTAACCACCATTGCTCTGTCTTTTGGATTGCTAGCGATATTCAACATAGTGAAACTTTTACCACTAACTAATCAAGAATTTATTGGAATTGAAACGGAGTTCTTAACAGAAAAATCTCTATGGTGGTCTTGTATCTTTATTTACATAGCTGCTTTTGTGGATTTTATTGATGGTAAGATTGCACGACTTCTAAAAAATGATTCAGAATTTGGAATGCAGTATGATTCGTTGTCTGACTTAATTTGTTTTGGATTTGCACCATCTTTTCTGATTTACGTTTTTTATCTTTCTTCGTATGGAAAATTAGGAATGATGTGCTCAATTTTTTTAACTATATGCGTTGCTCTTAGACTTTCAAGATTTAATGCCTTGTCTCACAATGAAAAAAACACTTTCTTTGTGGGCTTGCCTAGTCCAATGGGGGCAGGTCTTATAATTTCACTTATGTTAATTGATTATAAATTTGCTTTTATTTCACAGGAAAATGTGAAGATTATCTTGTTAATTTTTTCCCCTATAGTCGGCATGTTAATGGTAAGCAATATTATTTTTACTAAGAAAATATTTCTCAACCAGATTAGGAAATTTAATGCGCTAATTATTATATCGATACTTTCGATAGCAATTTTGACCCATATCGAAGTTGGGTCGTTTGCTTTATTCTACTTTTACTTATTTTTTAGTTTGACTAAATTTGCAATGATGAAATACAGAAAACGCCATACCACGACTTCTGAAATTTGATTATATGCCAGAAAAAATCGATCAATATTATCTAGACAATGGCCTCAAGGTCATTCTGAAGAAAGATGAGTTTTCACCTGTAACCTCACTATTCGTTTGGGTTAATACCGGAAGCGCCTATGAGAATGATAAGGAGAAGGGCCTAGCACACGTACATGAGCATATGATATTCAAAGGTACATCACAACTACAAGTTGGAGAAGTATCAAGGCAAATTGAAGCTCATGGTGGAGAAGTAAACGCTTTCACTTCGTATGACGAAACGGTATATTACACCACTCTTTCAAATGATTTTGTCCACGTTGCGCTAAGTGTTTTTTCCGAATGTATGCATGATGCTTTATTTGATGAAGGAGAGTTAAAGAAAGAACTTGAAGTTATCCTTGAAGAAATCAAAATGGGAGAAGATTCACCCAATAAAGTCTTATGGAATATGATATGCGCAAACGCATTTCAAGATCACCCCTACGGTTTGCCCATAATAGGTACCCCAAAGAGCGTAAAAAGTTTCGCAAGAAAAGATTTACAATCTTTTTACAATAAATGGTATCAACCAAAAAATATTAAATTAATTGTAGTCGGTGGTGGAGAAACAGGCGAACTGAAAAATAAAATAAATCAAACTTTTGGCAGCCTTGGAGCTAAGAATGTCAATACGATAAAGCTAAATGACGATTTTAATTACTCTGGATTACAGGTCCATATTGACCATAGGGAAGTGAATGAATGTTATTTCGCTCTTTCTTTTAGAGCAGAGAAAACATCCGATTTAAAATCACCTATTCTTGATGTATTAGGAATAATTTTAGGAGTTGGTACAAGTTCTGTTTTGAACAAAAGACTCAAAGAGGATCTAGCCTTGGTTACTTCCATATACTCTTATAATTTTTCTGCGAGGCATGGAGGAGCTTTTGTGATTGGTGGGACCTTGCTAGAAAAAAATATTAAAGATGCATTAAGATTAATCGTTTACGAAATAAGAAAAATAATTAATTTAGATTTTGATTCTGATCAACTAAAGAGGGCGAAAACAGAATTGTTAACACAAAATCTCTATGAGAACGAAACGGTACAACGTCAGGCTCAAAAAATAGGTTATCTCGAATCTGAAGCTGGCTCAATCAAATTTGAGGAGGATTATCTGGAATGTGTTAAGCATGCAACTCCTGATGTAATACAAAATGTAGCGAAGGAGTTTCTTCACATTAACAATCTAGCTTTGAATTTAATATTTCCGAAAAATTCCAAGAAACAGGATGCTGACGGTTTCAAATCGATTCTTAATAAAGCATTTGATGAAAAATTACAATTCTCCAAAAACAATTTTGAGACTTTTAATATAAAAAATTATTTAATTGAAGACGTACAATACCCGGAACCAACTTTATTGCAGTTAGATTGTGGAATCAATCTTATCGTTCTACAAAACAGCAAAACTCCTCTAATCTCTCTACGATCTGTATCTTTTGGTGGTTCAAGATATGAAACCAGGTCGTCAAACGGTAAATTCAATATGTTGTCTGAATTGTTAACAAGAGGTTCAAGCAATTACACAAAAAATGAGATTGCAATGAATACGGAAATTTTAGCGGCCGACATAGAGGGCTTTTCTGGCAAAAATAGCTTGGGGGTTAAGATGGTTGGGCCGAGTGCTAATTTAAAAGAAGTGGTGCCAATATTTTCTGATGTTGTTGCTAATCCAATATTTGAGGACTCTGAAATTGAGATTGTAAGAAACGATATGCTTTCTTATTTGAATCGAAAAAAACAAAGCTATGAATCCATAGTTGCTGAAAAATTCTTCGAATTACTCTTTAATAAGCATCCGTACTCTTTAAACCAGTTTGGTACTGAGGAAAGTGTTAGCAATATAAAAAGAAACGATATAGTGCAAACTCATGAAGATTTTATTTCTAAAAACAATATCTTGCTATGCGCGGTTGGTAATTTTGAGGTGGCTCGTTTGCTTGAAGAATTAAACAGAAACATTTCTTTTAAAAATGAAGAGAAAAAATTACCAAATGTTGCCTTGTGTAGTCTAATCGATAAAGATATAGTTGAATCAATCAAATTAGGAGACAAGCAACAATCTCACACGATAGTTGGAACATACGCACCAAGTCTGGACTCGGAGGATAGGTTCTCGTTTAATGTCCTTGATGCAGTTCTATCTGGAATGGGAGGAAGATTGTTTATGGAGCTAAGAGAGAAGAAAAGCTTAGCTTACTCTGTTCATTCTTTTTTTAAAGCCAATTTAGATTATGGATATTTTGGTATTTACATTGGTTGTTCTCCTGAAAAGAAAATGCAGAGTATTGATGCAATTAATAATGAATTGGAAAAACTTATTGAGAAGGGTATTACAAATGAAGAATTGGAGAGAGCTAAGAATTACCTAATTGGTAGAAACGATATCTCTCTTCAGAGGAATGCTTCAATTAATGCCAGAATTGCTTACGCAGGACTTTACGGTCTAAGTCTAAATGAGCCGTTTGATTTCTCTTCGAAAATCAAAAGTATTTCTCAAGACTCAATTAATTCGGTAATTGAAAAATATCTAAAAGGAAAGAGCAAGGTTACGGTATCTGTGGACCCTTCTTAGCGTTAGGAGGTGGCTTTAAATTGCTTTTCTGTGGATTGTCATTATATTTATTTTTTCAAACAGCACCGAAGTTTATTGTGTTGGGAGCGTGGCGGAATTGGTAGACGCACTAGATTTAGGATCTAGCGCCTTCGGGTGTGGGAGTTCGAGTCTCCCCGCTCCCATTTTGGAGTGACCGATATGAGTTTTAAAATAAGCGACGTAAGTAAAACCGAGAAGAATGCACAATTTAGCATTGATAAGTCTGAAGTTTTAAATAACTATTCTGAAATAGTAAAACTTTTTCAAAAAGATGCCGATTTAAAAGGCTTCAGGAAGGGTAA
>PCAG01000024.1 GCA_002730475.1 Spirochaetales bacterium
AAATCCCGTGTGGAAGTAAATAAATATGAGCGCAACCGCTTTAATAGAGCAGCATGCATTGAAATATTAGGGGATAGTTGCGTGGCCTGTGGTTTTAATTTTGAGGAAACGTATGGGGCAATGGGGAAAGGCTTTATTCATGTGCACCACGTAAACCCTGTGTCAGAGATTGGGGCAGGATATAAGATTAACCCGGTCGAGGATCTGATTCCGTTATGCCCAAATTGTCATGCGATGGTGCATAGGGAAAATCCTCCTTTAGATATCGATAAGCTGAAAAGCGTAAGGGCAAAACACAGCAAAGATTAAATTCCTGATTTGGCAAGGCCATTGTCGGTACTAGGCTGAGTTCAGGTCATACCCATCCAGCATATTCTTAAGTGTCTCATCAAACTTTCCGCGCTGGATCTGCTGTGGGGGTTTTGTGGGGTTTGAATCTACTCCCGTAAATATCCCGAACGGATCATCCAAAAGTGTGTTAAAGCTAAGTAATCTGGAGTCTGCTAGGAATAACCACAGCATTAATACTGCTGTGCTTCATTTTGAATTGCCCAGGAGTCAAAATAGAGATATTCAATCAATGCTCTTGGCCTTAAGTAATGGAATTAGCTCAAGGCTATGAAAAATAAAGGGTGGGATGCTTTAGAGCCCTTTAAGTTGGCCGACAAAGTTCTCCAGGCCCAATATTTGGGCGTTGTCAGAATGGAATAGTAAGAATGACAATTGAGGCGAAGCTCAAAAATATGGAGTAGTGTGGTGAAGCTTGTTGCTAATTTGAAATCAACGCGCAAAGGTCTAGTGGTTCTCTGACTCGGCTATTTAAGTAAGAAATTCCTCTATGGAGATGAATTCTAAACCACGTTAAATGATCTTCCTCTGAGAGCCCATCGACAATCAATCTTTGTCTTAACAAGCAGGCGTAAACTTCCTCTAACTGCCCACTAAACGTCTTCCAAGTCATTTCCACGTTGCTGTCAGTAGGTATTTCTTCAAAAGGGGGAATGGAGGCATCTGAGAGCGATAAGCAATACGCCCATCTACAGAGAGTATGCCAGTTGTCGATACCTGTTTTTCTTTTCAAATGGGCTAGCTGCTGCTTACCCTTCTCCGATATACGAACAGTTTCAATCATTTCCTTGATCCCATTTTCAAAAATACCCAGGATTAATCGTTGATGTCTTCTTGGAATCGTCATACTGAATATGGTATTCCTTCCCTATAGACGGCTCCAATTCATCTCTATACTGACGGTCAATTTCCTCGTCAGTTGATAGAAGTATCATTTGATGACTGGCTACTGGGAAGTAGTTATTTAGCAATTGACTTCGATGGTTGCTGTCAAGCCTGCCAAGAGGGGTGTCAATGATTACTGGCAATGTTTTCTCAGATGCTTTTCCTAAGCCCCAAAGAATCGAAATAGCTAACAGTTGACGTTCTCCTGCGGAGAGTCTGTCAGGTGGGAGCGTGCTATCATCATTCCCAATAACCACTAAAGCGAAGCTGTCAGGGCAAATTCTTATACCCTTAATGAGATCATCCTTTCTTAACAGTAATTGAAAGCTATCCCGAATTAAGTTTTCTAGCCGTTCTATGTGTTTACCAATTAGTCTAATTTTGTATTTGTTTAGCAAATCTTGGACCCTCTCACTCCTCCTGATAATTTTTTTGTTGATGTCACTTCGAGATTTGGTGTCAATTTGATCTTTAAATAGTCTCGAAATCTCCATCTTTTTGGAATCAATAGACTTTTGATTTTCTGCTATCAGCCTCTCCATTCCCTTCATCTCTGCTAATATAAGCTCAATTTCGTTGGTACTGGCGAGTAACTGAGTTGCGACTTCACTGAGAAGCTCCTCGTCAGGAATAGTCGATATTAATCGTGTAACGGAAGTTAATTTTTCATCCATTGTAGAATAGGTTTCATAGAGTTTTTTTGCACTGCTTTGCAGGTCTGCAAAGTAAGATGGCGTAAAAGGCAGGAGTGTTAGTGAGTCAACATTCAGCGGAGTTTCTTTTTTTGCCTCTTGGCCTCTGCTTATTCTATCTTCCTCCAGTATCGTTCTTAGCGCCTTTCTGAGGCCTTCGCTCTTTGGATGATTCTCAAATTTCGCCAGAATTTCTTCATCTCGAGCTTCCAATCCATTAAGTAATTCTCTACTGCTAATAGCCTTTGCTTCGTTTGCAGA
The DNA here is from genome assembly GCA_002730475.1 of Spirochaetales bacterium. Next base: position 2,187 of record PCAG01000024.1, read on the forward strand.
CTGCTTTTTCGCGCACTGCAAAAGGTCTTGTACGAGAAGTAGGGGACTTTCTCCTTCTGCAAATTTACCAATATCCGTTTTTGCTTGCTGAAGTTGGTCTTTTAACTGTCGTAAAGTATTCTCATGAGATTCTCTTTGGTCATAAAGTTCACCACCCAAGTTCTTGTATCGATCTCTATATTCACGCTCTGCATTTCTCTGACTATCCAGCTTTGTATTCTTGCTTGCCAGGCTGCTTTGGAGCTGGCTTCGATTCTTCCTAAGCAGAGAAAGCTCGTCTTCTAAAGATTTGAGCTTTGATGAACTCTTTCTATCCAACTCTTCTGTGTCTTTTCGGAGATTGATCGTACGAAGATCTGTACCAAGCTTGTCGATCAGCCCGAGACCTAGAAGTGAGTATATTCCCGTTCGTATGATTCGGCTCGAGCTTTCCGCGTTTGCGAGCTCCTCAATTTTCTCCCCATCGAAGAAGAAAAGCTCAGAAACATCTCGGGGAATAAACTCATCAACAGCACTGTACCATTCTCGAGAGAGCAAATCGTCGAACTCACCATTTCTAAATATGACAACGGTTTCTTTTATGCCTTTTTTCTGATGTTTCCAGCTTCGCTGAACGTTATACCTATCTTCTGTCTCTCCGTTGTCAAAGACGAATTCAAGCTCTAACCGCGCTGATGAGTTGTCCTCCACATATTTGTTAATCGATTCTGCCAAATATTCCTCATAGCCAAGATCTTTCCGGTTTGAGCATCGAGCAAACTTCCCATAAAGTACAAGCTGTAGCGCATCAAGAAACGTGGTTTTGCCACCGCCATTGAGACCTCCAAATAGAACAATAGATTTTTTTGGGGACACAGGTCTCAGGTCAATGGTGTGGCACCCGCGATAGATGCCGAAGTTTTCCAGTTCCAATCTATGAAATGAAATCATTTCCCCGATGTCTCCCTAAGAACCCATTGCATCTTTAAATAACATGTTATCTTCTAGTGGCTCGTTTTCTAGGTAATCATTGATTTGATCACTGCTATTCTTTTTGGCTAATGCAAAACTTAGTGCTTCTTTCTCGGAATCAAAAACATACTTTTGTAAAACACTACCGAGCTGTGTGAAAAGCTTCGAGCGTCTGACCATGGTTCGGTATTGGTACTCTACATGGATCAGGTTTCTTATAAGCTCGTAGTGGGAGTTAGCAACTTCTTCGTCGCCAAATTCTTCTTTGCAAATATCGAATAGTAACTGCATATCTCCGGTTTTGAATGTATGGCTCATATCCAATTCTGAGCCAGGATATGATTTTCCGGCAATATTCCCATAGATCTTAGGGACAAGGTCTTCGATTTCATGTTTCTCAATTACCCAAATGCGACGAATTTCTTGAATCTCCTCCAATGAAATAAGCTGTAGGTCCTTAATGGCTTTAGGAGCATTTTGTCTTGCGATACGTTCTGCTTTAAGCACTGCTTCCAATAATTGGGCACGATAGCTCTGTTTGTATGGACCATGGACTAACCGATCATTGTGCAGTGTGAGTGATCCGTTCATTCTTCGAAATTCTCTGAGATCCCGTTCAAGATCTATTTTTTTATTCTTCTGCTCAAGATTTGGATCAGTGATATCAAGCCACTTGGTTCGTAGTTCGAGTAGTGGGAGCATCCACTCTTTCTCGGCATCATTCATTATCATGGCAGTCATTGACTTGTCTTCGCCAACTAGTGTGCAGACAAAACAACCGAAGCGACTATCTCCACAACTTGGTGTGCTCGTGTCGACCACAATTGGGCACTCACCATCTTCCGTCGCATCGGAGTACATCGCCTGTAGATGCTTGTTACTTACTCCCCAAGAGTTTTTGTCCTGGTGAAGGAATTGCCATACATCATCGTTTTGCCATTCAGAGATAGGCGTGTAGACCCAAACTCGGTCTAACTCTTTGTTCTTGTTGAGTAGGCTCCTGGTGCTGCCTTGTTCATACTTCTTCATGTTTGCAGCCCGGGCAGAACTTTCTGCTTTTCGCGTGCCCAGCACGAGAATAGCCTCGCCGGACTTGTTTACTATTTCGGAAATAAACTTATTTGAAGGGGCAATCTTTAGCCTACTTGTGCACCACCTGAATTTAGGGCGGGGAGCAGGATAGCCTTTTCCAATGAGATTGACCCAAAACCTATCCTTCACTTCTGGAGTAAGTCGGTGGGCCTTAATGGGTAAATCTTGTTCAGCAGCCGCTTCATTGAGCAAATCGAGCGCTTTTTCCACCCATAAAGCCACAATAGGATTCTCGACTAGGGTATCGGTGCTGATGACGTGAACAGTCTTATGCTGTTTCTTTTTGGGGAGCTCTGAAAGTGCTTTCCATACTATTTGCAGTGTTGCGGTAGAATCTTTCCCGCCGCTATACCCAACCACCCAGGGGATATCATCGGCTAAGTACAAGTCTTTTGTCTGTTGGACAAGATTAGCTATTGTGTCTTGGTAGCCGTACTGCCTAAATATGGTCTTTCTGTCTTTTTTGTCACTGGCAATTCTCTTAGCCATGGTTACCCCGTTTGAGTGCTGCTTCTATTTGCTTTTCTTCTGGGCTCAACTTCAATCTGAGCCGCTTTTTCAGATAAGCTGCGGTTAACGCGACATTGTTTCCGCTTTTTTGCATATGCCCACCTGACATAGCTCTGCCTTCCCAGGCTTTGCTATTGCTCCTTCTCCAATCTATCTTTTTCAATAGTGCCAATTTCTCCTGTCGCTCAGCTTTAGGTAGGTCAAATAAGGCGTTTCCCATGACACCTAAAGCTTGTAGGAGAATGGCGTGACAGTGAACGAAATCTCGCCGAATCTCACCGGCAGTGACTTTTCCTTCCTTCGCCAACTTCCATTCTTGAATATGCTTGCCAGCCTCGTCCCAAAACTCGATGGAAACCTTAGCTGCTTGTTCAATGCTTTCCAATTGTCTGTTTTTTAGAAGAGCATTATTTGCATAATGTATAGCACTGAGTGTGAATAATTTCCTGGATCTGGTGGATAAAGCTGACTTCTCCATTTCAACAAGGTCACCAAATGCTTCAGATTTGATCGCTAACAGTTTAGTAATTTGGGCGCTATCGTCTCTGTGATCATAGAGGAGACCTAGGGATTTGCTGGGGCGAACGGCATAGCGGTTTAGATCGGCGAACATTTGCTGGCAGCGTTTAAGCCCTTTATCTACAAAAAACACTACTGAAATCGTTTCATCGCCAAGGCGAGGTTCTGCTTTTAAAGCCTCAGTGATTGCGGCACGTCGATGTTGTCCATCATTGATGATGAATTGCGAATTCATATCGATTTTGAGAGTGCCAATACGGCTGATTTCCCCATCTGCTCCATATGGCTGAAAATCCACCTTGCCGTCAATTGAGGCAGTAATGGCCGAAAACACATAGTCTTTAGGATTCTCAACTAAATATTGAGACATGTCCGGAATTCGATTCTTATTGAGTATGCGTTGGGCCCGTAGCTCTGGAACCAGCTCCTCATCATCGAAGGTAAATAGCCTAGGAATCAGCTTCAAGGGGCACATGGAGGTATAATATTCTCTGCCCGCCTGAATCCCTCTTATGGCTGGAAAAACGTACTCGAAAGCAGTGCTCATACTATTTGTGTTTTCATGATGTGTATGTATGTATGCTAATATACAAACAACGTTCTCAACATGCAAACAAAACTTAACATTTATTCTCTATGACCATTTACCTCGATAATAATGCTACGACTCCCATGGAAACTGATGTGCGGGAGTTGGTTTCCCATTACATGAACCAGGAATTTGGAAATGCAGGTAGCCGGACGCATGAGTATGGGCTTATCGCAAAAAAAGCAGTGGAGACCGCAAGAAGGCAAATCGCTGGAGTCGTAGAAGCTTCGCCAGACGAGGTCATTTTCACTAGTGGAGCCACCGAAAGTAACAATCTTGCTATCTTGGGATTGGCTGAACATCTCAAAGAAATTGGCAAGGATCATATTGTGACCAGCTCAATTGAGCACAAGGCTGTTCTCGAGCCTATCGAACACCTTGAAAAGCAGGGTTTTGCTGTCACTTATGTACAGCCCAGCCGCAATGGGAGTGTAGCTGTTGAGGATATGTTGGATGCTCTGCGAGAAGATACAGGACTGGTCAGCATAATGGCGGTAAACAATGAAACCGGTGTAATTCAGCCAGTTTCTGAGATAGCAGAGGCATTGTCTGATACTGATCTTTTTCTCCATGTGGACGCGGCTCAGGGTTTCGGTAAGTTGCTGACACCACTGGTGGAGCCAAGAATCGATCTTATCAGTGTGAGCGGTCACAAAATCTATGGACCTAAAGGAGTCGGCGCTTTAATTGCACGCCGAAGAGACTACAAAAGCCCGCCTATTCAACCGCTCATGTTTGGCGGCGGGCAAGAAAAAGGTCTTCGCCCGGGAACATTACCAGTCCCTCTAATAGCCGGGCTAGGCTTAGCGGCTGAAATTGCAGTAAAGAAAAACAAGGAGTGGTGGATTCAATGTCAAACAGTAAAGAAGCAAGCAATTGAAGCCTTTGATGAGCTAGGCTCCCTGGTCCACGGAAGAGATGAAGCCATGCCAAACGTGATTAATATTAGTATTCCTGGAGTGGATTCTGAGGCAGCAATGGTAGCCTTAAAAGGAATAGCTGCAATTTCTAATGGATCGGCTTGTACTTCAAGTAGTTACACGCCTAGCCATGTGTTGACAGCAATGGGCCTGAGCGAGGATGAGATAGCGGGGGCACTGCGCATATCGTGGAATCACATGAAAGGCAAAATCCCGTGGAGTCAAATCAGTGATGCGTTGAGAATTCTCATGTAATGGGTCGCTGACAAAAAATTGGGGTCTAAATTGTATATGTCATCTTATTTAGCAACGGCTGCGGCTCGTATTCACCGACATAGTCAAAGAAGTCTATATCTTGTTCCCTCATTTTTATCTTTATCCGCTCCGTAAGTAACGGAACCTCTTTGTTCCAGTCATCATAAACCATGAGGCTAACTTTACCGCTTAGAATATGCGGCTTGATTAGGCTAACGCTATCGAGTTCTCCGTAAAGTTGTGTAGCGCAACCGATATATACTCGAAGCTCTATTGGGCACATATTCAGATAGTCTTTGTGGAATATTAGATCGTGCTGACCGTTAAGTTCGCTCGCTGGCAACAACTTGTTTGCTTCTACGCAAGCTTCATAGATTACGTTGATATCAGAAACGCTAAACAATAGCTCATTACCTTGCTCTCTGGCATCGGAGTATTTGCCAAAAAAGGCCTTGATGTCCCTCTGCAGTCCAATCGGCATCCTATTGTATGCATCTCGCTTTTTGTTAAAAAAGCCTAGCGCGAAATAGACGAGTAGATCTTCTTTTCGTTGTTTTTCGGATTGGTGGAATTGACTAATGTCAAATTGCTGCTTGCACAATGCAAACGCCTTATTGTAAGAGCCACAGATGTTTTTTAGATTCTCAGAGAGCTCAAATTCGTCATCTGCGGGTAGGCGGCCTAACTCTAAGCAGGTGTACCAAAAGTCTTCGACCAATTCCTTGTTTTTCTCAAATAATGTTTTAACTTGCTTCTTTGTCATGACCTTTGCAGGCTTGGAGGTTAGTTGTCTCCATTGACGTCGAGAGCGCTGTCTTTCTAGTAAATATTTTTGCTCTTCAAGTTTATCTTTGAATACTGCAAATACTCCAGGGGTGAGTGCGACGGTATCTTCATTTAAAGAGCTTTCCACAAAATGTCTGAGCTCCCCCTGTGTGTAGTACTTTTGGAATGTGTTTCTAGAAGTAATTACACCGTCTTTGTATGGTTTGAATCTCTCATAGATGCTTTCATTGCCTAGCATAGCGGAAACAATAAGTAGCTTGTTGGCGAAACTATAAGCTCGCTTGAGTGTGTCAATTCTCTCTTCTTTCTCTTCTATGACATTTATTACAAATCCGAGATTCACAATGTCGCAGGGCTCGACGTCGGTCTCAGGTCGATGCATAGGGTCCCACCCTATGCAGTCAATACCGTGCTCTTCTAATTCTCGAAGGTCATCACCCCTACCGCAGCCATAGTCTAGTACGGTATATTTTCCGTCCAAGTAGCCCCGTTGAGCCATCAGAAAAAGAGGCACTGAAAGCCTGTCTCTGGAAAGCGCGGTTTTATGCCGCTCGATACTCCCTGAAAACGGATTGGTAATTTCAGGCTCAGGTTTTTCGGTGAGGGGCTCTAAATGCCCATCTTCAGTTAGATAAAATCCTTTTCGCTTGATCAAGCGTTCCCAGCCTTTTTTTGTGCCTATAATTCTGGTGTTCTCATAAAGCCCAATGGCTTCGCCTTCCTTGGTGAATTCATTGAAATAGCTCCTTTGGGGGTGTTCTGCGCTTAAAAAGGTTTCTCGTCTGTGCAAGATGGGTGGGTTCTCGCTTTTGGCGTAGTCGGCCTCTCTGACGCTCAGCTTGGATAGATCAATAGTCCAGCTGTGGGCGAGCGGGGGGTAGGGTTCTTCTGTGAAGGATGGATAGCTGAGTAGAGATAATTTAAAGTCACGTTTTGACAGTTTCAGTAGCTGCCATCTTCTGTTTTCAATTTTCAGCGCGTTCGTTATTTTGGGTATGAAGTTACTCAAGTCCTCTGGCAAAGATTCAAGGGCACTTTGATGCAGGTAAATCGCTTCAGGAAGCTGTTTCCCGAGTTTTATCTGATTGACTAGTTTGCTGTAAGTGTGGAAGTCCATAGGTATAGCGGTTTAAGCACACGGATACTGCCAGAAGACTACACGATGTTAACCTGTCAGGGTGGTGGCAGCTCATATCTTTTACAATTATCGGGATAATTCCACTTCTCTATTTTTACTGCAAGCGGGGAAGTCAAAACAAGGAGCGTACGCGACGCGTTGCTGGTATCGGTCACGTGACGTGCACCTCCGGTCAGGCGCCAGACCAGGAAGGTGTCTACAGTGCCGAAAGCGAGGCGATTGTCCTCGGCTTTGGCTCGAGCGTCGGGCACGTTGTCGAGCAACCAGGCCAGCTTTGTTCCAGAGAAA
>PCAG01000025.1 GCA_002730475.1 Spirochaetales bacterium
CAAAGAATTAAACAGGCGTCCCTTTCATCTTTACTGCTTAAATCTCTTCTATTCCAATTCTCTGTAAGAGATATAATTTTTGCGTCTAACTCATCTAATTTATCTTCAATTACTATTGCCTTAATAGTTTCAACACCTATTTCTTTATGTGCTAAATATCTTCGTTGGCCTGCAACAATTTCATACTTTCCTTCCTCTTCTGAAGGACAGATAATTATTGGCTCAAGTAAACCTATTTTTTTAATACTTTCTGCTAATTCGTGAATGTCCCTGCCAACATCCACTGTTCTCACCTGGCCAAAGCCTATAACTAAATCACTTAATGCCACTTCTTTAACATCATTCCCTAAAATTACTTTTTCCATTTTACACCTCCATTCCTCTAAAAAAATTCTATTTAATTCCGTAAAGCGTCAATGCCCACAATTCTAATTAAATCTTCCTGAGTAAAAGGGCCTATTTCTGCAGTATCCGCATTATTTACGTATCCTTCAAAAAGATATCTTTTTTCACTAAGAATCTGTTCAATTCTTTCCTCAATCGTATTCATTACTAGAAATTTTATTACATGTAAGGGTTCCTTACGTCCGTAACGGTGAGCTCTATTAATTGCTTGATCTTCTACTGCTGGGTTCCACCAGCGATCAAATAAAATTACTCTTGACGCACTAACTAAATTGATCCCTACTCCTCCTGCCTTGAGAGAAATCAAAAAGACTCTTGGGCCTGATGATTTTTCAAATAAATCTATTGACTTTTGTCTTTCTTCAGAAGACATATCTCCATGTAAGCAATCGACTGGCACATTATTTAATCGAGTTTTAATCTTCATGATAGAATTAACATATTGTGAGAAAACTAAAATTTTTTCTTTCTTTTCTTCAACTCCATCGAGTATTGTTTCTAGTGCTTTGAATTTGCAAGATTCACCAGATATAACGTCAAAGTTACATAACTGTTTAAGTTTTGTAATTTGTGCAAGTAACCCTACAGTGCTAATCTTACCTTGCATATCATGAATGCTATTTCTAGTATCTAATAATTCATCTTCATAAGCTTCTTGCTGTTTACTTTCTAAACTTAGATATAGGTCTTGACTGATGATTTCAGGTACTTCTGATAACACCTCTTTTTTGTTTCTTCTTAAGAAATAGGGTGCCATTCGGTCATGAATTTGGTCTATATTGAGTGCAGCATGTAATAATCCGGGTTTAAGAAATGCAAAAATGGACAGTAAATCATCTAATTTATTTTCTATTGGCGTACCAGTGAGTACCCACGCTTTTTCTCTACGTAATTGCCTACATGCAAGAGCAATAGATGATGCAGGGTTCTTAATTATCTGAGCTTCATCCAAAATTACTAAATCAAATTTACACTCTTTACGCAAGAAATCAATATCATTTCGAATCTGGTCATATGAAGCAATCCATGCCTTGAATGGTAAACTAAGGTGAGCCTTTCTATCATCACTATCTCCCCTAATCCTTCTAACCGTCATTTTAGGTGCCCACCGTTTTATTTCCATTTCCCAGTTCCAACATAAAGAAGTAGGGCAAACTATAAGTACCTTAGTACGTGGATTTGCATTAACGAGTGAGCTAGAAGCTACAGCTGCTTGGACTGTTTTTCCTAATCCCATCTCGTCTGCTAACAATGCGCTATCTCTTTCGATAAGGAACTTAACGCCTTCCTGTTGATAAGAGCGTATTGTATCGAATATTTCTAAAACTTTGTTCATTCAATTCAATAAATAGGGATAGAGCCCGTATATGTATCTGTATGTGAAAATCTTACTTGTGCAAACAAGTAAAACTATCTTTTGAAGATATTTAGAATGTGGTAGCCGTGATCTGAAGCTGCTTCTTGTTCAGATATATTATAAAAGAGTTAGTTGTTTTGCAATACAAAAGATTGTTTACCGCAAAGACGCGAAGGAAGGTGGGATTGTGGAAATTCTAGTTGAGGGGATTGGGAATCTAAAGAACAAGTAGTGACTGGCAATATTAATATTATTCCCATAATATTTAACTTATTTTATAAATTGCTTCAATATCTCTTCGCTACTAACACTTTCTTTATCCTCATACCCCATCATGATTAACTCCGTAATAGCCGTAAGCCGGTCGGTTCCGCTTTCTTCTGCTTCAATTATTTTTTTCTTTAATATCTCACAGCCTCCGTTAGCAAAGCCCTCAACCGTTTCAAGCATCTTGTCCTCTCCTTTTTCATTACCTTGTAATAGAACTTCAGGGTCCTTCGTATGACTAAAAGCTATCATCCTTAAAGCAACCTGGCCATGTTCCCTGAAAGCATCCCAGCGAATTTGTTCTGAAGTTTTCTCAAAAGGAACATGTTTCCCATATTTAAACCCAATACAGGCAGCCAAAGTAAAAACATCCGATAAATACTCTATTATTGACTCATTTTCATTGGAAGTTAATGACATAAAGATTGCATCTTTTTCTTTAGGCCTTCTTACTCGTCTCATGATAAAACCTCTTTAATTTCAGTTCTAGCTCTTCCATCAACATATTCAGATAGAATATAACTTTCACCGTTTATTTCTTGCGTACTTGTCTCGCCAGGTAATGGCTTGTAATGATGAAAAACATATTGTTTTCCTATATAATCTCTCATTTCCTCCTCGATATTCTTATCCCACTGTTGTGGAGCAACAAGAATGGTGATTTGCTCAGCAAATTGTGGCAATTGATTCGCAACATGCTTTCTGTAATCCGGATCCATAACCCCAAAAGGAGAGTCTAATAATAACGGATAAAGCCCTCCTCTCTTAAAGCTCCCTTCCTCACCATCCATATTTTCCTTTGCAATAGCAACGACCGATGCAATAAATGATAAACAAGTAATTTGCATCTGGGCCCCACTCTTTGGTAGTGGTTTTGATCCCCCATCTGGCAACAGCACTCGCACGCTTAATTCAAAGTCGTCATTTAGATCAATAGTAGCGTCCTCTCTCTCCCTTATTATTCCCCCAAATATTTTATTCATTCGCTCCCAAAGCTTCCTGCGATCTCTATGCATTAATGATTGATGCAACTCATCAATGAAATTGGCAGCTTTTTCACATACCTGAAGCCTCAATTGAGCAACTTTATTTTTTGTGTTTTGCGCCTTTACTTCGTCATGTTCTTTATTCTTCTCATGAATTAGCCTATCAAGTTCTTCTATGTCTCTGACATACCTTCCAATTTCTTGGTTAGCTTTTTCTATGCCACTTTCAAGCTTTCGTTTGTTTTCAATTAAATCTCTTTCCTTCTCATAATCTTTATTGTCAAATTGTTTATCGATCTCTTCTAATTGCTCCTTTACTTGACCAATGTCGTCAAGATATTGAGTCAATAATGTTTGGTCTTTAACCAGATCCTTTCTTAAATTATCATAGGATAAAGATAGTTGTGAGACAGACAACCCCAACGTATTGTAGGCTTCAAGATATTCATCCTTTGTTTCAGGATTTCTTAATCTTTCAACAGCCGTATAAGCTTCGCTTCCTTCACATAGCTCTCTTTCACAAATACATTTTCCTCTCTCTATTATATCGGTTATATACTGATATGTAATACTTGCTGGCAACACACCTTTTTGCCTTTTTTCCTTTAATATTTCTTTTGATTGTACGATTGCATCATTAATAAATGCCAAGAATCCATCTGACGAAACCCGTTTCATAATATCTATTTTGTGTTGCTTCATCTTGCTCTCAATATCTTCTTTAGTCGCGATTAATTGATCCCTTTTCTGTTGAAGATCACTTGTGCTTTTAGTTTCTCTTAACTTTTTATCTATTTTATCCTTATTTTCAATTAGACTTTTTTTGTTTTCAATTATGTTGTTTTTTTCTTTGTCAATACTACCTCTTTCACCTTCTAATTTTTTAAGTTGATCAAGAATCAATTTCTCATCTCTTCCCGCAACTTTTTCTAACTCGTCTCTAAGCTGATTTCTTACTTTACCTCGTAAATGTCTTTTACCTCGATCTAAAACCTCCAAACCCATTAAAATTTTAATAGCATTCTGGACTTTTTCCTTAGATTCTACGCGTCCAAGGTCCTGTATATTCTCACCGGCTAAAAAGAAATACTGATGAAGCGCTTCAGGTAAAATCTTATTGATCGTAGCTTTAGGATTCAACTGTTTCTTGCTTCTGCCGTCACTACCAATTACATGTAAACTTATATTCTCTTTAACACGTTCGCTTTTATCTTTATCAATTTTCCTTTCAATAATCTCCCTATGAAATTCAAACATTTTATTTTCATGCTCAAATTTAACCGTTACAAACCCTTTAGCAGTCTCGTTATTATTTATCTCGCTTAATGCTATGTGGTTTACGATTTGGTCTGGGTGCTCTCCCTGTATTTTTCCATAAAATGCCCAGCGAAAAGCGTCAACAAAATTCGTTTTTCCAGTGTGGTTCTCAGCATGGATAACTGTCACCTTCTTGGAAGCCTTATCAGCAAAATCAATTTCTTGATTACCGTAAAAAGGTCTAAAATTATTAATTTGTATATTTAGTAATTTCACTTTACAATTTTCTGTTCAACAATTTTCTTTTTAATTATATTTATAATTTCTTCCGCTACGCCTCTTGGGCTCGTCTCAAGTTGATACATCATTTCGATATTTATAACTTCTCCGAATATATCCAATACATCAGGGTCGGCATCTTTAAATATTTCTTCAGGGGTTCTTTCCACAACTACCTCACTTAAAATTGAAATCTAAAAGATTATATGAATCCAGTAATTCTAATATTATTTTCCTAGCTTGTGGGCCATTATCAGCTGTTTCAGCAAATTTGTCAAATCGTATTAATTCCTTACTGATTAGATTTCTTTCAACATTAAAAACATCTGTCATAAGATTCTTTGCGTTCTCGAAATTAGGAGGAACAACAATAAAATCATGAATCTCGGCTACTTTGTTTTCATCCTTGTTAGGATTTCGCAGGATTCTACCACGTCTTTGTATAAATTGTCTAGGATTAGTGCCACTAGACAAAATAAAAGCTCTTCGAGTTGCTGGAACATCAACCCCCTCGTCTAAACATCGAATAGCAGCAATTCCTTGAAGATCCTTTTTCTCAAAACGTTCTAAAATATTTTTTCTTTCCTCAGTAGATTCTTTCGCTGTAAATTTATCAATTTTCATTTGGATATCTGAATCCATACCCAACAACTGACATACTTTATCTATTTGGCGTTCATCATCAACAATCCCATCTCCAGCATAAAAAAGGTTAAAAAAGCTTTCTCTATAAGGTTTTACAACTTCCTTGAGCTCTTTCAACTTATTAGAAGCATTTCCAAGTATTCGTGCACGTTTTATTAATAAAGCTTCTAATATGTCTTCTAATTCATCATCAAATTCACCACCTCTAGAACACTTTGCGATTTTCTTAGTTATTTCAACATATTCATCAGCCTCAACCTCTGTTAGTTCGACAATGTGTGGATAATACATATATCTACACAAATAACCGTCCTCTATTGCTTCTTGAATTCCGTATGCTGGTTTCAACATGGGCCCAAAATATTCATAAACTTTGCTAGTTCCTTGTTCATCATACCACCTATCTGGTGTTGCTGATAATCCCAATCTAAATTGAGCATTGTCCAGAAAACACTTTCTAAGTTTCCTTGCTCCAAGATTATGAATCTCATCTCCAATAATAAGTAGTGGGCCCTTAATTTTCTTTAGTAGATCTTGGGTACGAGGCATTGAGAAGGAGGCATTGGTTGTAATAAATACAAAGTTTCTTAAAGCTTCCATATTATAGCTTAATATATCTCTATTAAGTTGGCCATACCAATTGCTTGTCTTCTCATAACCCAAAATTGGGCTAAAACCAAAATTCTTTGCCTCTTTATTCCATTGATCCACTATATGCTTTTGAGGGGCTATAACAATAATAGATAGCCGTTTTAATTTGTTGAACAAACTTGTGGCTATATTTAACGCAGTAATCGTTTTCCCAGATCCTGTCGCATGTTGCAGTACTCCTTTTCCCTTATTTTTACTCCATTGATCTAAAGCTGTTTTCTGATGTTGACGTAGTTCTATATACTCTGGAGTCTTTATCTCTCTCTTCCTAAACTGAATACTGATTCCTGTTAAATCAATTTCTTCTTCTGGATCAACCCTGGGTGGCACTTTTGGTGTAAGTTTTAATAGCTTTTCTTTAATAGCTACAGGCATAGGTATGATTTCAAGGTTATTTGTATTACTACTCCAGAGATTTTCAAACTCAATAGTTTTCATCCTAACAAGTTTCTCGTTTCTCCCTGACTCCCAAGATAACTGTACATCAAAGCTTTCAAAATTATTCATGTATGCACCTTGTGACTCATTTATGGAACCTGAAAAAACCATGATATTACCATCCGCGTCCTTGAAAATCCCCATTTTCTCATGGTATATACCACTTGTTACTTTACCATCTTTTACTGGAAGAGCCACTTTAAGATCTAAATCTTCTTTAGCTATCATCCAACTTATAGCTTCAATACGCTGTTTAACTAAATCATCTTCACTAACTTGAAAGTCTCTCTCTAAAGCTTGTGAAACAATCTCTTCCCTATTAATATATCCCTTTTGTATTATCTTTATATCCTCTTCTGAAAAATTAGGACTAACAACAAGTTGCATTTCCCCTCCGTTATGAATCAATCGCACGATTCCTTTTGCCGCTGCAACAAGACTGCCTGTTGAAAAAAAACCTGCTGCTCTTTGGTAGAGAATAGATCTCTCAAGTGCAGGTATATAAAATTCTTTCAACAGGTTATCGTTATCAGATCTATACCGTATTCCCCAATCATACTGTTTCAAATTCATGCTATTTTATTAGCAAGCTTTTTGTGGATATCAGGGCCAACTAAATCATCAGCTTTCTCAATTATTTCAGCAATTAATGCAGTTATGTCCTTGTTTCCTTCCCAACTATTTCGAACAACATCCTTATTATCATAATCCATGACATACCTTATGGTTAATGCAGATATAATGAGATCATCCAGGTATCCTGGAGGACCTATAAAAGCTTCCGGTATTAAATCAAATTTAAGATGGAAATATGTTATTGCTTTTGCCAATTTGGATTTACTTTTCTCAGAAACAACGTTGTCGTTAGATAATGTACATAACAAAGAGAATGTATCTGGAGCTTGAGCTAGTAGCTCTCGATGTTCATGGTTTTTCCCTTCAGAGCTATTTAACCATGTATCAAGCTGTCTATTTAGCTGGCCGAGATAATCTACGTTCATGCTTGCTATTTCGTCTTCATTAGCGTTGTTTTTAATGTCGCTTCTACCTATTTGTTTCATGCTATTGTAATTTGTTTTTACCTCCTCTGAGAAATTAGCGTGTCCTTGACGTCTTGCTCCACTCGATTGAATATTTGATGCTGAAAAGTCTTTGTTGTTATTGTTTTCAGCAATGTAGCCAAATACTGGAATTTTATATTCTTTTGAAATTGTTCCAATTGCCTCATAGTTGTCATTTTTAGCCATTATAGACCCTGGAACAGCGTATGACTCTTTATAGCCAAGTCGGACTACTAACTGTTTTTTGTCTATGCATATTTTCTGAATGTTTGCAAGAAAGTAGATATACTCCCAAGGGTTCTCGCCTGAAATAGGCCACAAACTTTTCCCAAAAGATACATTTTGGGTTTTCCCAATTATAACTCCATAATGGGTGAACAACCCTGTGCCTCCTTCGGTTAAAAGGACTTCATCTCCATTGGCTATATCATCGTAGAGTTTTCTTCTATTTTTTGTTAACGCCCAACACCGAATTCCTTCACTTCTAGATTGCCGTAATAGGTCTTCTACAAATTCTTCTTGCAAATAATTTCTTGCAAATTCGATATCAACAGACTGCTCGATGGATTTTTCGAGATTTTCTCTGGTTGCCGGAACAAGTAATAGACTCATGTCTTACGCTTTTGTACTCTGTAATATTACTGTGTTGATTAGCACGGTTTTATACTTAGTAGGATAGTTCATGTATTTACCTACCGGTAAAAACAAACTTAATGTATGAGAAACATATCCATCAACTGATGGATAATATATCTGTGTGATATGATAATTCGGTATATTGACTAAGTACTAAGATTATATTACTTAGGCAATTATAAAAATCAAGGGGAAAAACAATAGGCAATGCCGAGAAAACAGTGATTCTTTGCATCATCAGGGCTAATCCTTACTAATTCCTTGCAAGCCTCGACCGTCTCTTCATCATTCATTGTGCGTTTTTTTACCTTTTTTTCTGATTTAGAGTATGTTCATGCTATTTTATTAGCAAGCTTTTTGTGGATATCAGGGCCAACTAAATCATCAGCTTTCTCAATTATTTCAGCAATTA
>PCAG01000026.1 GCA_002730475.1 Spirochaetales bacterium
TAATAGATTAATTGAAAAAAAAAATTCCTGAGATAGAATTCAGTATCTAACTGAAATGTCTAGAATAACTTACCTAAAAGGAAGACAGATTCTTGATTCTCGCGGAACACCTACAGTTGAAGTAGATATGAGCTTGGGCAATGGTCCGATTTGTAGAGGATCAGTGCCATCCGGTGCATCTACAGGATCGCATGAAGCAATAGAACTTAGAGATAACGATAGCAATAAATTCAATGGAAAGAGTGTTTTTATGGCTTTGGAGAATATCAACTCATTAATTTCACCCTCTGTAAAAAATCGAGATTTTGATTCTCTAGCTGATTTTGATTCCTTCCTAATAGAACTAGATGGGACAAAAAATAAGTCTCGAATTGGTGCAAATGCAATTCTTGCATGTTCAATAGCATATTTAAAATGTTCGGCAAAGGAATTAAATAAAGAGATTTACGAATTTTTGAATCCAAGTGGCCCTTATTATCTACCTGCACCATTGATGAATATAATTAATGGTGGGGCTCATGCAAATAACGGTTTAGATATCCAAGAATTTATGATTATCCCAGCGGGTTTTGAGAGCTTTTCGGATTCTCTTCAAGCAGGGGTTGAGACATTCATCAGTTTAAAAGAAATTCTCCAAGTAAATGGATATTCAACAGCCGTAGGTGACGAAGGTGGTTTCGCCCCTAATCTGAAATCAAACGAAGAGGCTTTAGAATTAATCTCTGAAGCAATTAACAAAGCAGGGTATCAATTAGGAAAAGACATATATTTGGCTTTAGATGTTGCCGCTTCAGAAATATATGAAGATAAAAAATATGAAATTGACAGACAACTCTTATTTCCTGAGGAAATTATTGAATATTACAAAAAAATGATTTCTACCTATCCAATTATTTCAATTGAAGACCCTTTCCATGAAGATGATTGGGATGCCTGGTCAAGCCTAACACAAACCGTCGGCAACACAGTTCAAATAGTTGGTGATGATTTGTTTGTCACAAACGAAGAAAGATTACGAATGGGTATTAAGAAAGAAGCTGGCAATAGTATCTTGATAAAAATCAATCAGATAGGAACAATATCGGAGACTTTAAAAACAATCGAGCTAGCAAAAGAAAACAACTACTCTTATATTATATCCCATAGATCTGGAGAGACAGAAGATACGACAATATCGGACATTGCTGTTGCAACCACATCAGGACAGATAAAAACTGGGTCATGTTCTAGGACAGATAGGACTGCAAAATACAATCAATTATTAAGAATTGAAGATTTTTTGGGGAAAAATTCTAAATTTGCGAAATTATCCACTTTTCATACTGGATACTGATTAGGTATTATAATATTTCCAAATGAAACCTAAAACACTGTTTGAGAAAATTTGGGAAAGTCATGTAGTTTGCGAAGAAGAAGGCAGACCAACACTTCTATACGTAGAGCTTCATTTAATCCATGAGGTAACCTCACCACAAGCATTTGAAGGTCTAAGGGAAAGCAAAAGAAAGGTAAGAAGAACTGATTTAACATTTGCTACCATGGACCACAATGTTCCAACTATTAATAGAAACAAAATTGATGACCCGATTTCCGCACAACAAATTCAAACTCTTCGAGATAATTGCTCTGAATTTGATATTGAATTATTTGATCTATCAAGTCCTTGCCAAGGCATTGTTCATGTAATTGGTCCCGAGCAAGGATTAACAAGACCTGGTATGACTATAGTATGTGGAGATAGTCACACATCAACTCATGGTGCTTTTGGATCTCTTGCGTTTGGCATTGGAACCAGTGAAGTTGAACACGTATTGGCAACACAGTGCCTATGGCAGAACAAACCAAAGACCTTTGAAGTAAAAGTCAACGGGATAAGATCAAGGGGCGTCACCGCGAAAGATATAATTCTTAGCATTATTGGGAAAATCGGCACTGCTGGTGCAACTGGAACGGTTATCGAATATAGAGGGGATGTAATTTCATCTTTATCGATGGAGCAAAGGATGACAATCTGTAATATGTCCATAGAAGCTGGTGCCAGAGCCGGAATGATTAGTCCCGACCAAATAACTTTTGATTACTTGAAAGATAAACCCAGAATTAAAGACTTGAAGAATTTAGATGAATTGTTCAGTGCTTGGTCCAAATTATCTACCGATGAGGAAGCAAGGTTCGATAAATCAATCACATTAGATGCTACCAAAATAGCTCCTCAGGTAAGCTGGGGTACAAGTCCTGGAATGGTAACCGGAATAACCGGTTCTATTCCTAATCCGAAAAACGAAGAGGACCCGGTGAAAAGGAAATCAATCGAGGATGCATTAGCATACATGGGCCTAGAGCCTGACACTCAAATCGAAGACATTAAACTTGATACAGTATTTATTGGTTCGTGCACCAATTCTAGAGTTGAAGATTTAATTGCCGCTAGCAAGGTTGTTAAAGGCAGCAAGGTTTCATCGAGTATTAACGCAATAGTAGTTCCTGGTTCCCAACTCGTCAAATATGAAGCAGAAAAGTTGGGTTTAGATAAAATATTTAAAGAAGCGGGTTTTGATTGGAGAGACTCTGGATGCAGTATGTGTTTGGGGATGAATCCTGATCAACTATCCCCAGGAGAGCGGTGTGCTAGCACGTCTAACAGGAATTTTGAGGGCAGACAAGGTAAGGGCGGTAGAACGCACCTGGTTAGTCCAATAATGGCCGCTGCTGCTGCAATTAACGGAAGATTTGTTGACATTAGATCGTACGATATAGATTTTGGAAAATATTAATCATGGATAAATTTGAAAATATTTCTAGCTGCCCCACCCCTCTTGATTTTTCCAACGTAGATACCGATCAAATAATACCTAAACAATTTCTAAAAAGAATAGAAAAAACGGGTTTCGGAGAATTCTTATTCTATGATTGGAGATTTAATGATGATGGGTCTATAAAAAAGGATTTTGTCCTCAATCAAGAAAAATTCACTAAATCGGCAATTTTACTGGCAAGAGACAACTTCGGGTGTGGTAGCTCAAGAGAACACGCTCCTTGGGCATTGAAAGACTATGGATTTAAAGTAATAATCTCTACTTCTTTTGCGGACATCTTTTACAATAATTGCTTCAAGAACGGGATGCTACCTATTGTAGTAAGCAATGAAAGTCTACAATATTTATTTCACAGTAGTTCCGAAATAGACAATTACCTACTGGATGTCAATCTTCAACAAAGCACAATCAAGGATAATAATAATTTTAGTTATGAGTTCCAAATCGATAAATTTAGAAAAAAATGTCTCTTGGAAGGACTAGACGATATAGCATTGACCCTTGTGCATTCTGAAGAATTAGATCAGTTTGAGAAAAAATTAAAACCTATTAAATAAGTATACTATTACGGACAACACCAGGCTGACCAATATAGAAGTTCCGATAGGAAGAAAGAGGGTAAAATTATCTTTCTCGATTTTTATATCTAAAGGTATTTTCTTCGACCAAAAAACCGTAACAAGCTCATAAGTTAGGCCAAAGGCTACTAAAAACACTCCTACTATAATTAGCAATTTGCTAAATGACACAAAAACATTTTAAACTAAATATTGCTGAGTAATCAAATGAAAAAGATAAAACTTAATCAAAAAATCAATCCGACACAAAAAAGCTTCCTAAGCCCAAAGTCAAGACTTTTTGTAAAATTTATTAATCTTAATTTAAGTGAGATTAACGAAATGGTTGAAAAAGAGCTGACAGAAAACCCATGCATTGAGGAGGAAGTTAACGAGAACTCCGTAGAACTTGAAAATTTTGACAATCTTCCTCCAATCAGACAACACGAAATAGGGGCAAACGAGTTTAACGAAAACATTGTTGAGGACAAGAGTGCAAACCTTGTTGATTATCTATTAATGCAATTAAATCTTTTGGATACAAACGAGGATGACCAAAAGAGTTTTTATGCCATTATTCGCTTATTGGATGATGATGGACTTTTGAAATATAAAAATGACGAGATTGCGGACATCATTAAAGAGCAAGCCGGGGTTGAAATTAATAATATAGAAATAGAAGAATTAATATTAAAAGCACAAAGAGTTTTTGATCCTCCAGGAATTTTTACCAGATCTGTAAAAGAATCCTTGATTCTTCAACTTGAATTATCAAACAATGAGAATTTGCCAATATATTCGAAGATTATCAATAATCATCTCGAAAATTTAGCAAATAAAAAATTCGATGTAATAGCTAACGATATGCACGTAAAAACTGATTTAATTCAGAATTGCCTTGATGTGGTTTCCGAGTTAGAACCAAGACCAGCAAGGAGTTTTATAAAAATTAACAACCAAGAATTTGATAGTGAACCTGAAGCTTACATTTATCAGATCGATAACAAACTTGTGGTTCAGATAAATAAAAATTTTAAAAATATTAGGATATCTCCTTATTATCAAAGCATGATGGTTCAGGTAAATAAAATAGATAGCGAGGTAATCGATTATGTAAAATCCAAAATCGATGATGGAAAAACGCTAATGAAGACAATTTTAGAACGAAATGCTATTTACAGTAAAGTTCTAAAAATAATAGTAGATATACAGCATGACTATATAATCAAGGGAGATAGATTTCTTAAACCTTTAACGTTATCTGATGTTGCATCAATTGTAGGCTCCCATGAATCAACGATAAGTAGAATCACTAGCAACAAATTTGTAAGTACCCCAAGGGGTTTAATTAATCTACGAAGTTTCTTTAGCAATAAAATTGATAGCCAAGATGACGCTTCGGCGGTGGCTGTAAAAGATATGATTGATGAATTAGTTAGAATCGAGGATAAAAAGAATCCTTCTTCAGATGAAGAGCTGAAAAAGATTTTGGAGAAAAAAGGGATAAGCATATCAAGACGAACTATTGCAAAATATAGAAATATACTTAAAATACCTTCATCATTTAAAAGGCGTAACAAATGAAATTGTCGACATTGATTAATCCAGGATTGATATTCCCCGATTTGGCTGAAAATAGCAAGGAGACTTTGCTATCATCTCTAATTGACAGTCTTTGTCTCACTGATAGTTCGTTGAAAAACTCAACAATTAATCAACTAATTCTAAAGAGAGAAGAGCTTTGTAGTACCGCTTTGGATAATTATGTTGCAGTACCTCATGCAAGAATACCAGGTATATCAAAAACTTACGCTTGTATCGGTATTTGCGAAAAAGGAGTAGATTTTGGTTCTATTGATGAGCTTAAAACCAAAATATTTATCTTAATACTGCACCCCGAGAATGCCGGCAATTTTCATTTAGAAATTCTAAGATCAGTTGCAAATATCTTTGGACAAAAAGA
Organism: Spirochaetales bacterium; assembly: GCA_002730475.1. The sequence goes on from PCAG01000026.1 coordinate 5,337, forward strand.
TATTGTGGAAGAAATTTTAAGCAAAAAAAATAAAGATCAAATATTCCAAATTATTAAATCTAATGAGCAACAATAAGAACAATACGAACTCTGCAAGTCAGCATGGCGTTCTGATTAGTCTATACAATATAGGAATTCTTTTAATTGGAAAAAGTGGTATTGGTAAAAGCGAATGTGCAATTGAACTTTTAAACAAAGGAGCGCGCCTTATCTCCGACGATATAGTCATAATAGAAAACATTCGGGGATCCCTTATCGGTAAATCACCAGATGTCATCAAAGAGTTGATAGAGATAAGAGGTATTGGGATTATCAACGTTAGAGAAATATTTGGCTCTAATGCAATAGAAAACGAATCAAAAATCGATCTTGTTGTCGAACTGATTAGCTTCAACGAGAATCATGATTATGAAAGATTAGGATATGACACCACCTTTGTGAACATTCTAAATATCGAGATTCCAACTATGCAAATTCCAGTCAGTCCAGGAAGAAACTTGTCCACACTGATTGAAATCGCTGCTAAAAAATTAATCTTTGAAAGATAGCTTTATAAAGAATCTCCAATGCATTAGACTGTAAGAATGTTTAACATACTAATTATTACTCATGGTCTGCTTTGCGAAGAGTTGCAATCATCGGTGGAGTTCATCCTGGGAGATAAAATTGTCAGGGAAATCTTTACAATCAGCATCAATGAAGACTCCAGAGATTTCGATACGTATGCAAATAAAATATCCAATTTTCTAATAGAAGATAAAAATACAATTATCTTTACAGATATGTTTGGTGGAACACCATCAAATATAAGCTTGGCCTATTTTCAAAGAGGCTCGGTAGAAATAATTTCGGGAGTCAACCTACCTATGCTTATTAAAGCAGCAACGCTTGAAGGGTGTGAATCCTTTGAAGAAGCAGTTAAAATAATTAAAAATTCTGGGCAAGAAAATATAATTGCCGCAGGGGATTTGAATATTTAGATTATGTCGCAATTAGATTATGAAGAAATCTTAGCTGAATGGTCCAAAGTGTATTTAAAAGATGCTTATGCAGATTGGTCAGTAGAGGTAGACCCATCAATAGATAAGAACTTCGCTGCAATCGCATTATTTATAGATTATCGAACCGCCAAATCAGCAGGAGAAACTGCGGATATACATCAGGGCTTCAAAAAAGCATCCTTGCTTATACTAGATTTGCTTGAAATTCAAATAGTTGACGAACCAAACAATAAGATTATAAGATTAGTACAAAAACAATCCGATAGAATAAGAGATAAGAAACTTGCTAAAGAAATCTGGGGCTAATGAGCATATTAAGGAACTATAGCGGTTTTATTCTTGATCTAGATGGTGTCATTTATCTAGGTAATCAGTTAGTTCCTCATTCAAAAAAATATGTGGAAAGAATAAATCAACTTGGAATGAAGTATGTCTTTGTTACTAACGACTGTAGGCTCTCGGCCCTACAGTACTCGCAAAAACTTAGAAATTTCGGCATACCCTGCACGAAGGAACAAATTATCACGCCCTTGTCAGTTCTATTGGATAAATTAACAAACAAATCATCAAGGAAAACACCTGGGGTTCTGGCTTTCACAAGCAAAAAAGTTAGAAGGGGCTTGAAAAGCAATAAAGATATAAAAATTCTTGACCCCGAAAAGGATTACAAATCTGCCCAAATAGTTCTAGTTGCTGGTAGTCAAGATTTTAATTATATGGATCTTATGTATGCTTGTCTCGCAATACAAAATGGAGCAACGTTTTACGCAACTAGCAAAGATTATACGTTCCCATCTAATTATGGCCATCTTGTTCCTGGGACAGGTGCTATAGTTGCCGCAATTGAAAAAGCTACCGGCGCAAATGCAATCAACTTGGGAAAACCTTCAAAAACAATATTTGATATTGCGGTCAAATTCTTAGGTTTAAAAAGATCCAAGATTCTGATGATAGGTGATAATATTCAAACTGATATATATGGGTCGAAACTATCAAGAATAGATTCCGCCCTTGTGCTGACGGGAAAAAATCGCATCAAAGACTTAAAAAACGTCAAATTTAAACCTAAGTTCGTTTTGAAAAATTTAAAGGAAATTTTTGACAGTAAAAATTCTTAAAACAATAATTTATTTTTTTTGCCCTTGAACCATACAAACCATTTTTCCTGAATGCTTATTCTCGTACATCGTCTGATGCGCTAAAGGAATCTCTTCGTATGGATAAATTTCAGATACTACGGGCTTTATGAGCCCCTGATGAACAAGCTCGTTCGCCCTGATACATTCCAGAGCATTAGCAAAATGCGAACCTATAACTTGCTTTTGTAACATCCATAAATATCGGACATCAAACATACAATCGTATCCTGAAGTTCCAGCACAAATAACGATTCGTCCAAATTTCTCACTAACAAATACGCTGGTTGGGAAAGTTGATTCTCCTGGGTGTTCAAATACGACATTGGGGCTTCTTCTTTCTCCAAGAATCTCCCATATTTTTTTCCCGAAATTTTTCATATCTTGAAATCTGAGTTTGATTTGCTCTTCTGTTTCATTCTTTTTATATGCTAAATTTGGGAAATCTTTTCTGTTTATAACTCCAACCGCGCCCAAATCCTTACAGATTTGAAATTTGTCTTCTGATGAAACAACCGCTATAGCTTTCGCCCCTAACATTTTACAAATTTGTAATGCAAAAACTCCAAGGCCGCCAGCAGCTCCCCAAACAAGAACGACTTCTCCTGGCTCTACTTTTGCTTTAGTAATTAGCATTCTATATGCAGTAAAATAGCATAGAGCATAAGAGGCAGCATCTGCCCAATCCAGATTCTTTGGTTTTTTCAAAACTTGTTGCACTTGAACCCTTGTAAATTGAGCGAAACATCCATTTGGAGTTTCGTATCCCCATATTTGAGCTTGCTTGCCGACCATTGGATCATAACTAATAAAATCACCACTGGATTTAGTCATATTCGAATGCGGCTCTTCGCTTTCTACTCCGCAGTGTATAATTACTTCGTCTCCTTTTTTCCAACTTTTAACATTTATTCCAACATCCCAAACAATTCCGGAACAATCACTCCCTGCAATATGATGATCTTGTTTGTGTACATCAAGAACAGAAATGGGTTCCCCCAAGCCCGCCCAGACACCGTTAAAGTTTACTCCGGTAGCAACAACCAATACCAAAACATCGTTAGGTCCACATTCAGGAACCGGCATAATCTCTTCTTGAAAAGATTTCATTGGTTCACCATGACGCTCTTTTCGAATAACCCAGGCTTTCATTGTTTTTGGCTTAAAATCCAAATCATCCGGGATAACCCCTATTGGTAATGGATCTGAATAACTCATTAATGACTCCTTACTTATAATCAAAACTCGACGTATACAAGTTCATGGCTTCTCTTATAAGTTCAATATTATTTTTAGTAATTTCTCTAGCTCTTCTAGAACCTTCAAAAATTATATCTGGGATTTCATCTTTATTCTTTAAGATTTTTAATCGTTTTTCCCTAATAGGGCCAAGGAACTTGTTGATATGCACAATCAAAGATTTCTTAATTTCAACATCGCCAATTTTTCCTTTTTTGTACCTATCTTTAAAATCTGCCAACTCTTCCTTGTTGGAATTAAAAATATCATGATATATAAAAACCGGATTCCCTTCTACCTTTCCAGGTATGTCAGCACTGGTTCTATTTGGGTCGGTAAACATTTTCATGACCTTCTTCTCCACTTCTTTTTCAGAATCGCACAAATAAATGCAATTATCTAATGACTTGCTCATTTTACTTTGACCATCAATTCCAACTAATCTTGAATTGTGACTTATCAATGCTTCGGGTTCTTTAAATATTTCCTTATAATTCGAATTGAATTTTCTTGCTAATTCACGTGCAAGTTCAACATGACTTAATTGGTCTTCACCTACTGGAACTTTAGAAGCATTGAAGATAAGAATGTCAGAGGACATGAGTATCGGATATGACAAAAGTCCTAGCGAATAATTCTCGTTGAGATTCAAATCTGATATCTTCTCTTTCAAAGTCGGTATTCTTTGGACTCTTGGTACGGAACACAACATCGACATAAGAACTGTCAGCTCAGTTATTTCGGGGATAATCGATTGAAGATAGAAACAAGACTTGGTCGGATCAAGACCAACGGATAGCCAATCGACAACCAGCTCTGTAATGTTCTCTTTTAATTCATCCACCCTACTTTGATGAGTGGTAAGCATATGCAAATCCGCTATAAGAAAAAAACAGTTATAAGAATCCTGTAGGGTCAGTCTGTTCTCCAACGTTCCAACATAATGCCCTAAATGCAAATTCCCGGTGGGTCTATCACCGGTAACCAAAATCTCATTATTCTTTTTCATGGATTTATAATTTAATATGATATCTTAGGATTTTTAATAAGAAAGTAATCAATGAAGCAACTCAAATTAGATGACTTGGCTAAATTCTTGACCAAGGATAGAAAAAAAAGAATCGAACATGTTCTCTCTAATAGAACTAGGGCGATTTCTATACTTCTGGAGGACATTTACCAGGGTCACAATATTAGTGCTGTTTTGCGAACCTGTGACAATTTAGGGATTCAGGATGTCCACATATTCCAGGATGGCAATAAAACTGCCCTATCCAAGGGGATATCCTTAGGGTCGGAAAAATGGGTTAGTTTGCATATAAAAGACAGAGCAATATCGAAAAAAGTCTATATAGATAATTTAAAGAAAAAAGGGTATAAAATCATATCAACTGTCTCGTCTTCTAAAAAAGGCTCCATCAATTTAGAGACAACAAAATTCCCTAAAAAAATTATTCTTGCTTTTGGTAACGAAGAGAAAGGTTTAACAAAAGAAATACTTGATAATTCCGACTTCTTTCTTACCGTACCAATGCACGGATTTAGTCAGAGCTATAATATATCTGTTTGCTGTGCAATAGTTCTTAGTAAACTAGTATCACTATTAAAAACACAAAATAAGTTCATACATCTTACAGATAAGGAGAAAAAAGAATTAAGAGTTGATTGGTACAAAAAATCGATAAAAAATTCAAAGAGTATAATTAAGAACTTAACTAAATAAAATTATTCAAAAAAACGTTTGGGACTATGAGGGGTCAAATCGAATTTGACTTCCCTATCTTGCGATAAATCCGCAAGAATCTCTCCTATAGCTGAAGCCATCTTGAAACCATGGCCCGAGCATGCATGACCAAGTATTATGTTTGGATGTTTTGGATGTGGACCTAGTACAAAATTACGATCAGGGGTGCTCATTCCAAAACAAGTTCCAATCTGAACAATATTTCCGTTTGCACCCGGTAAGTATTTTTCTAGCCAGTAACGCAAAGAATCTATATCATCATCACTTATTTTTCTATCTATTTCTTTAGTAGAATTTAAATTTTGGGCCTTACTCATGCTGAATCCAATCTTGACTCCCGGAATTTCAATCGTAGGAAATCCATAAGAATAATGATCTTTTTCAATTAAGATAAAACTTGGAAAGTCTTCTGGTCCATAAAGACTTATATCGTCAGGCTCGAACCAACCAGCAACTAAACGCGATAGGGACAAATGGCTTGAGAAGTCGGGGCATAATTCATTTATATATGCCCCTGCAGTTAAAATTACTTTGTCAGCTTCATAGTTTTGGTCATTAGTCTGAACTATAACTTTATTATCCATGGGCCTAATAGAAACAACAGGGGTATTAAGCAGTATTTCTGCACCATTTCTATCTGCAAGATTAACGAATAAGCGTATACACGCTTCTGATAAAAGATATCCGGCAGTTTTATCGAAAAATCCTATAGAGTTTTTTTTAATAACAAATTGAGGGTAAAGTTTTTTTACTTCTGTTGAAGACAATATCTCATATTCGAGATTATGTTTATCGGCAGATTCTTTTGCATCAATTAACGTAGGATGGTCTTCCGCGCCTACAAACAAAGCTCCTTTTTGAAACAATAAAGATTCTTTGCTTTCATTTTCAATCTCTTTCCATATTTCCTTTGATCTTAAAAGCATAGGAACATAATGTTCACCATCTGAATATGAGAAACGAATCATACGTGATTCGCCATGAGAGGAGCCCTTGTCATGTCCAATAGAGAAGCTATCTATACCAAGAACTTTTTTTTCTGTTTTAGACAAGTGATACAGCGTGGAGCTACCATGTGCTCCCAGCCCAATAACTATAAAATCGTAAACCAACCCCACTTTGTAATTATATCAAAAATTAATAGAAAATTGCGCGCCTGGAAGGACTCGAACCCTCGACCTCCAGAGCCGTAATCTGGCACTCTAATCCAACTGAGCTACAGGCGCATATCAATCGGAGAGAGGGGGATTCGAACCCCCGGTACGAATTTACTTCGTACGGCGGATTAGCAATCCGCTGGTTTCAGCCACTCACCCACCTCTCCTGAAGATTGAAATTATAGCACAATTAATTATTAAATCATGGCTGGTGGGTTGGCAAAAATAAATCCTCGAGATTTTTAACTGGCGTAAAGCAAGCCTTGGGAATTTCTACGAAAATTGTATGCCAATAGTGCATACATCCATTCCACAAACCGGGTCTTTCAACAAAGATAGATTCTTTATCAAAGATATTCTTCCTGACTTTCATACCAAGAGAATTTTCTGCAAATTTAAATAAATCAAATTTATCTCCCTTGAAATCTCTAAGTGAACAAATCATTTCCACTGGATTAAAGTAAATACCAGATTCCCATATGGCCTTTTGGTTTTTATCTTTCATATTTACTTGAGATTCTTCAACTATTTGTACCGACTCTGAATTTCCATCAAAAACCCAAAAGGCTTTACCACCCTTAGATTGATTATCTTTTACCACACCGCAAACACGTATAGGCTTATTGAGCATATCAATTATAAAATCCACCTTTTTTTCAATCGCTTCATTTTTAATCTTGTCGGGCAACGTACCTACAATAGAATTAATTGAAGGAAGTAGAAGATCGTAGTCCCTCTCGATGAAAGTTTTAAGTATCATATCGTATTGCTTCTTTGTATTGGCAACTACATTATAAAGTATTTTGGAAATTTCGTATCGTAGCGTCCTGGTTTTAGGAGAAATATTATCAATATTATTAATAAAAACATAATCGGACTCGACTTCGTTAAGATTGCCCAAAAGGGCTCCATGACCAGAAGGATGAGTGTATATTCGTCCATCGTCATACCTAACAAGATTCTTGTTCATATCAAAACATAGACTATTCGTAGCGGAATCTTGGTAGGAAAATTTCACAAAGTCCTTAAAATTAACCTCGCTAAGCAACACGGAGTCACGTAATGTTTTTAATATCATTTCTTCATCAGTTTTTTGAATTGTAAACCACATATACGAATTGACTATATCACCTAAAGAATAGAGAATAATCTCTTCTATTGGTGTAACGGCAATACCTTTTAAGAAATGAAATGGCAGTATGGCTTTAGGTAGGCTGGCGAAATTCATTTCCTTTTGGGACAGGAGAATATCTTTAAGTTTATCTAGATTTTTGTCTTCAATTATTTGACTCAAATCAATGCTATTTCTATCACAATACGAAGAAAGCAGGTTAAACAAAGGAAGGGATTTAATATTCTTGAAGAATGTATCGCTTGAATTATCAAAATCAAACATCCTAGTTGAAGATCCCGATGCTGGTATAAACCTTGAGATACTGCTTGTATCTATATCGTGTATTGGCGGCATCTTATTGATTTCGTCATATGACAACAGACCGTCATTCATCAAGCAAGGTCGAGACAGAACAAGTGTCTTTTTGTTCGTGTCAGAATTAATAAATTCTATCTGAGAATTAACTTCGGATTCACCAATCCCTATTGAAGAAAGAAAATCCAAGTCGCTTTTATCAAGACTTTTCCTCATATTCTCTCGGGGTCGACGGGACTCGAACCCGCGACCTCTGGCGTGACAGGCCAGCGTTCTAACCGACTGAACTACGACCCCTTAATAATGGGCGCTACAGGATTTGAACCTGTGACATCTTCCTTGTAAGGGAAGCGCTCTCCCGCTGAGCTAAGCGCCCGGAATAGATTTTTATACTATATCGGAGGTAACAAATGTCAAGAAAGACCAATTGGTTTCCCTGATTCAGTCACATCAACTTTCACAGGCATGTCTGGAACGATTAAGTCTTCCAATACCGGCTTATCAGATACGATGGCATGTGGTATAACCTCATCCATATGGTCAACCGCTATGACTTTCACATCTTTTAATACTTCTTTCGGTATATCAGGCAAATCTTTTTTGTTCTCTTCCGGAATGATAACAACCTTAACTCCACCACGATGTGCAGCAAGAATTTTTTCTTTAAGTCCACCTATTGGAAGAACTCTGCCCCTCAAGGTTATTTCTCCGGTCATAGCCAAATCTCTTCTAACTTTTTTTTGTATCAAAGCAGAAAGAATTGCCGTAGCCATCGCAATTCCGGCAGAGGGACCATCTTTTGGTTGAGCACCCTCAGGAACGTGCACGTGTATATCGACTTTTTGATAAAAACTTCTCTCGAGACCAATCCTTTTTGCTCTTGACCTTACATAACTCATAGCTGCTCTAGTAGATTCCTGCATTACTTCACCGAGCTTACCAGTGACCGTAAAAGTTCCCTTGCCAGGAACAATTGAAACCTCAACATTGAGCAATTCTCCGCCAACTTCGGTCCAAGCTAAACCAGTTGACATTCCAATTTGATTCTTATCTTCAATCTCACCATGTTTAAATTTGGGAACCCCAAGGAACTTCTGTATGAGTTTGGGATTAATATTTAATGAAAAATCTTTTCCATTTTTTAGAACTTCTTTTGCTGTTTTTCTACATAGTGTACCTATTTCTCTTTCCAACGTCCTAACTCCTGCTTCACGCGTATATCTCTGAATTAGGAAATTCAATGCTTTATCAGAAAATTTCGCATTAGTCTTAGTCAATCCATTATTCTCGAGCTGTTTTGGAACTAAGTATTTTCTGGCAATCTTACCCTTTTCGAGTTCTGTATAACCTGAAAGTTTGATTATTTCCATCCTGTCTTGCAAGGCCCAAGGTATGGTATGCAACACATTAGCAGTTGTTATAAAGAGGACTTGAGATAAGTCATAATCAATCTCCAAATAATGATCATTAAAAGCTACATTTTGTTCCGGGTCTAAGGCCTCCAGGAGAGCTGAAGATGGATCTCCTCTAAAATCAGTCCCTATTTTATCAACCTCATCTAGCAAAAATACAGGATTTTTGGAACCAGCCTTTTTCATCCCTTGAATAATCTTTCCAGGCAATGCACCTATATAGGTTCTTCTATGGCCTCTAATCTCAGCTTCATCGCGTACACCGCCAAGAGACGTTCTCACAAACTTTCTTCCCATCGCACGGGCTACAGATTTAGCAAGAGAAGTCTTCCCAACTCCTGGTGGCCCAACTAGACATAATATAGGTCCTTTTTGTTTTGATGTTAGTGCTCTCACAGCCAGGAATTCGGTAATTCTCTCTTTAGGTTTTTCAAGACCAAAGTGATCTTCATCTAAAACATCTTGAGCCTTATCAATCGAAACTTCATCATCGGTTATATCTGAGTTCCATGGAAGAGTAACCAGCCAATCGATATAATTTCTTACAACAGTGGCTTCCGCTGACATTGACGACATGCTTTTGAGCTTCTTTATTTCTTTCTCAATTCGTTTCTGTATGTCCTCCGGCATGTCTTTCTTTTTTAGCTGGTCTTCGAATTCGGCAATTTCGCTTTTCAAATCATCTTTGTCTCCGAGCTCGTTTTGAATTGCTTTCATCTGTTCTGTTAAATAATACTCTTTTTGGGCTTTTTCCATTTGTTTTTTCACCCTATTTCTTATTTTCTTTTCAACTTGAAGAATTTCTAATTCTGATTCAATCTTTTTATATAGTATCTCAAGCCTCTCTGCACAGTCGAGACATTCTAAAATCTCCTGTTTATCAGCAAGTTTAAAATTTAAGTGTGAAGCGATAGTATCCGAAAGTTTGCCAGACTCTTCTATAGATGAAACAGTAACAAGAGTCTCCGTAGGAACTTTTTTATTAAGTTTCGCATATTCTTCAAAGGCTTCTATTACAGTTCGCATCATTGCATTTGTTTCAGCGTTTACATTATTGGTTTCCGGCAAATCTTCGACTTCGACACTAAAAAACTTATTCTCATCGTGGAATCTGTTAAGAGTAGCTCTGTTCTGACCCTCGACAAGAACTTTGACCGTTCCATCGGGCAGTCTCAGCATTTGAACAATGTTGCCTATGGTTCCAATGGAATGAATATCGTCCGGACCTGGATCGTTAGTCTTTGCATCTTTTTGAGCTGATAGAAGAATTTTCTTATCATTATCCATCGCCTCTTCTAAAGCTCGTATTGACTTTTCCCTACCTACAAACAATGGCGCAACCATGTGAGGGAAGATAACTACATCTCTTAAAGGTAAAAGGGGTATGCTATAAGGTTCTTTCATCCTACAATCCTCCAATGAGCGTATATATTATGAAGTTAACCATTAAATCAAGTTATGCAAGTAAAATTAACAAGAATCATCAAAAATACAGGAAAACAAGCAATTTTTTGCTGTTTTTCCTAGTTCGAGGCTGATTTTACCTCATCATCATAAGTTAAAAGTGGCATTTTCCCTTTGATAATCACGTCTTCTGTAACAAGACATTTTTTGAGTCCATCTAGAGAGGGGATTTGATATATCAATTCTAAAATAGCATTTTCAACAATTGATCTTAATCCTCTTGCGCCAGTATCCCTCTTTATCGCCTCTTTAGCTATTGCTCTTAGAGAATTTTCCGTGAATTCAAGAGAAACTTGATCATTGATTTTAACTAATTTCTGATACTGTTTAACAAGAGCATTTTTAGGTTCAGTTAGAATCCTTATTAAAGATTCTTCGTTTAATTTATCTAAAGCCGTTACGACCGGAACTCTACCGATAAACTCAGGTATAAAACCAAACTTAACAAGGTCCTCAGGGCGTACGGCATGCAGACATTCGTCTATATTAAAATCTTTTACAGACTTATTTTCGGTTTTGCCAAAACCGATTGTATTCTTTCCTATTCTTGAAGCGACGATTTTTTCTAGGCCACTAAACGAACCCCCCAAGATGAATAATATTTTAGTAGTATCAAGTGGGATAAATTCTTGTTGGGGATGCTTTCTCCCTTGCTTCGGTGGCACATTCACAACCGAGCCCTCTATAATTTTTAATAATGCTTGTTGAACCCCTTCTCCAGATACGTCTCTTGTTATAGAGGCGTTATCTCCGCTTTTCCTTGCGATTTTGTCAATTTCGTCAATATAGATTATTCCTCTCTCCGCATCTTTTGCTTCAAACTCCGCAGATTGAAGTAGGCTAAATAACATATTCTCTACATCTTCACCGACATAACCGGCCTCAGTATAGCACGTAGCATCAACTATGGTAAAAGGAACATTGAGAAACTTTGCTAGGGTTTGAGCTAGTAACGTTTTCCCCGAACCTGTGGGTCCGACAAACATGACATTGCTTTTCTGAATTTCTACTTCTTCAGAAGCCTTTTTGTTTCTTTTAGGTTTTACATCATAACTAATTCTTTTGTAGTGATTATAGACGGCAACCGACAAATATTTTTTGGCTTGATCTTGACCTATTACATAGGAATCTAGATGTGCTTTGATTTCTTGAGGCGTTGGAAGGCTTGTCTCTTCTGCGGGAGAAACTTCGTGTATTGCTTCATCTTCAATAATCTCAGTGCATAACGCAACACATTCGTTACAGATATAGACAGTAGGTCCGGCTATAAGCTTCTTGACTTCTTTTTGAGACTTATCACAGAAAGAGCATTTAAGACTATCCTTACTTGAAGCCATCATCCTACCTTTGCCTTTTTGGTAATAATAGTATCAATAATTCCATATTGTAAAGCCTCTTCGGCTGTTTGATAAAAGTTTCTCGTAATATCAGAATTAATTTGATTCAAATCTTTTTTTACGTGTTTTGAAAGAATCGTAGCCAATATGCCTTGTTTTCTTTTCGTCTCTTCCATTTCTTTTTCTAAATCGTGGAATTGACCTCCAAGCTCAGTACCTACAGAGTGAAGCATAATAGTAGAATGAGGTAGCGAATTTCTTTTTCCAGGATTGCCACTTGCCAGAAGCACCGCGCTCATACTACCCGCCAAGCCAAAACATAACGTTGCCACATCAGGTCCAACATACTGCATGGCATCATAAATGGCTAACCCCGCCGTTACGCTACCACCTGGCGAATTGATATATAAATGGATATCTTTTTTGGAGTCAACTGACTCAAGAAATAACAACTGTCCAACAATTACGTTGGCTACATTATCATCAATGGGCCCTCCAAGAAAAATTATTCTTTCGTTGAGCAATCTTGAATAGATATCGTAAGCTCTCTCGCCATTAGAGCCTTGTTCTATAACGTAAGGTATAAAATAAGACATATGCTGATTCTAATTTAATCAATATTTATAGTCAATTAAGAAGAATGCTTAACTTATTGAAGACTTCTTAGATTTAACTTCTTTAATCGTTGCTTTTGAAATTAACAATTGAATCACTTTTTCGTCAGTAAGTTTGGCTCTCACATCGTCAAGTAAGTTGTTTTCTTCGTAATATTTTTTGATTTTATTAATCGAAGCCTTCTGAGCTTTAGCCATTGAATTTAAAACAGCTTCGATTTCTTCATCAGCAACAGAAATATTTTCCAATTTAGCGATTTCTGCAAAAATGAGTGCCAATTTAACATTTCGATTTGCAGATTCGCTAATAACTGATTTTGTTTTGTTATCAACTTCATCAATTTTTATACCTTGCTGGCTCATTCTGTTCATATACTCATTGGACAATCTTGTCTCTTCAGCCTCAATAAAAGAATTAGGAAAATCAAAATCATTGTCTGACATTAATTTGTCGCCGATATTTTTTCTAAGAGTACCTTCCGATTTTGTTTCATATGATTTGCTAAGATCATTTGAGATTCTTTCTTTGAGTTCGCTCTTAGAATTAAGACCAATTTTCTTTAAGAATTCATTATCGAGCTTAGGGGTAACTTTTTTAAATATCTTGTTTACAAGAACTTTGCATTGCATCTTAACCCCCGCCGCTTCTTTGATAGGAAAATCTTTAGGATAATCAACATCAAATATCTTCTCTTCTCCAATTTTCATCCCATTGATTTCAGTATCAATTGCTGGAATTAATGATTCGTTTCCCACTTCTACCATGGCGTTTTCTCTTGTCAAATCTTTAACAAGGGTTCCATCAAGTTCGCCCGAAAAATTAATACTTACAATATCTTTTTTCTTTACTTTCTTCCTGTTTGTAATTTCTTCATTGGAAGCAAAATTGGTCAGAATACTATTAATCGCATCGTCAACATCCTTCTTCTTCACAGAAAATATTTCTTTGTTCACCACCAGTGAATCATATTTTGCGAGTTTAATCTCCGGTATAAATTCAAAATTCAAAGAGAATTTGAAATCGGCATTCTTGTTAACATCTCCATGTTCTAAATCTTTTGTTTTAACTATATTGATTTTCTGTTCCACCGCTAGCTTTCTAAGATGAACGTTTATCAGTCTCGTCTTAAGTTCCTCATTGATTTGTTCCGAATAAATTGACTCAACAACATTGA